>NZ_SPPB01000073.1 GCF_004570605.1 Granulicatella sp. WM01
AAATGATAACAACTATACAAAATGCGTTAAATAGTAGACCTAGACGTCTACTAGACTATGATACACCTCATACTATGTTTAATCGTTTGTGTGCAACGACATAAACTATAACAGAATAGGTGTAACCGTAAAGGCTCGCTACGCTAATACCTTGACCGTTACACCTATTCCATTACAAAACAACTATGTCGCACACAGACATAGACTGTGACTTTAGTATTTTTCATGTACTGTTGCACTTGGCTTTACAACACGGGAAAACTTTATCACATCATCTCAATCAGTAAAAATTAACCTTTATCATCCTTAAACTGATATTGCTCTTCTAATTCACTAAATCATTTAAAGAAATGACTTCATCTGCCATTTCCCAAATCATAGGATTATGTGTTGCAATGATAATCAAGCGATTTGCTTGCTTTAATCCTACTAATATATCCATGATTTCTCTGGAAGTTTTTGGATCCAATGCAGCTGTCGGTTCATCTGCTAAGATAAGAGGTGGATTTTTCAAAATAACTTTAGCAAGGGCTACCCTCTGAGATTCACCACCTGATAATTCATAGACTTTTTGCTTCAAGTCAAGATAGTCCAATCCAACTTGATAAAGCGCCTCTTTTTGCTTTCTTCTTTTTTCTGCTTTATCTATTTTTTGACCGACTAAACCTAAATCTAAATTTTCTTGGATTGTTTGACTTTCTAACAATCCAAAATTTTGAAACAAATACCCAAGTTCTTGTCTAAAAAAACGCGAGGTCTTAATTTCAGACAACTCTTGATTACGGTAGATAATACTCCCTATTTTATAGGGCTCTAATTTTGCCAACATGTTTAATAACGTTGTTTTTCCACAGCCACTTCTACCAATAAGTGCGTAAATTTTTCCTGTTTCAAACGTTAAATTCAACTTTGAAAACAGTATTCGTTCATTAAATCTTTTTGAGATATTCTCTATGGTAATCATACTATTCTCCTTTCAAAATGGTCACGTAAAATTTGTCTTCTTTTCTACTTTGACGTTTGAGTAGTAATAGCATATTTCCCAAAAAGACAAAAAATACACACCAATTGATGACGACATGACTTGTTAAAAATTGACTTATAATCGCTCCGATTAATAAAACTGAAATTTGCATAAAAAGATATGACTGATGCAATTCAAAGAATGACATGCCTGACAATTTTTTTATAAAAATTTCTCGACGAAACTCCGTAAAGTAAAGGACATTTAACGTATTGAACAATAGAATAGCTGTTACTAAACCAAAAATAGCACCTGCAAGTGCAGTGAGCGTTTCAACTCGGATTCGTTGGGTTATTTCTTGATAACTGTCATACCCTGTTCGAATGTAGCCTACATCCTGTCTAATATCATATTTTTCAAACAAACGATTTGCTTGTTCAACTGATTCAAACATTAAATAACTTCCTAGTGCATTATCCCAGAACGGCGTGCCAACTTTAGCATTCATCGCATGAGGAGTAACAACAATAATAATCGGGTCTTGTAAAAACTGAGTATCTCCTGCAGTATGTCTATTGAAAATAAATCGCTTCTGATTATTATCTGTGTATCCTATTATAGCTTGCATCTGCGTCGTTTCCGTTTCAGTTTTTGTTAAATTTGTCATATATTCTGAATAGAGCACCTCATATTTTTCAGTATCTGTTTTTAATGTTTCAGGCAACAATAAAAGATACTCTCCTACTTGCAGCTTCTCTGCTTTTTCTTTAATAGTAGCCGTTACTTCAATATGCTGGTTTTCTAAATAATTAGGCGTCACAATAATTGTATTCCCCTCTGGATTATACTCTGTCAAACCAGTTGATTGATTTCCTAACTCTTCCTTGATAGCATGGAGGATTACATTATGCTGAACTAATAACGCCTGTTTTTGTTCCACTGCCTCATGAACTAGCTCTTGCCACACTTCTCTTTTCCGTTGAATAGTTTCTTCGGAACCACTATTTCTCTCACGAGAGATGCCAATTTCAACTACATTTTTTTGTTTTTCCCATTCAACACGTCCTTGCTCTTGTTCATGCCAAATTTTAAATGCAACTACCGTATGATTTATATTGAGTGCTACCATGATTGTGGCTAGCAATTGTCCAATTAAAATGACACTTACAATACTTTTTAAAGGTATTTGTCCTTTAATCAACTGCATAAGCTGAACTTTTTTCAAACTACTAATGAGTAAAACATTCACACATACACTAAGTACAGCCAATATCACGTTATACACTAAAACACCTTGAATAAGCAGTGGTATACTAATAAGTGGCATGTGCATGCCAACAAGAGTACCTGAGCCCAATAGACTTATCAAAGTAAAAGTTACCACAATATCACGTATATCTTTTAAAATACTTTGAAACACAAGATACCTTAACTCTTGCCCTGAAATCAAACGAATCCCAATATGGCGCAACGTTTTAAGTTGTCTAATAACAATTAAACTCGTATAAGTTAACACAAAAATAAGTAATCCTAAAAACTGTCCACCTTTATTAAATAATCGAATAAAATCTGTCAGCACATTTGGCGTATTTGGAATACTCTTTTCAAAACCTAATTTAATTAATGTACTAGCAAGAGTATCTGCAGACAAACTCCCTTTAACAATAAAATAATTATTGACTAAACTGGAGGTTTTCGCTATTTTAGAATCTGCCAATTTCATCTCGGCTGGAAGATTTCCTTGTCCTAAAAGCTCGTATACATTCTCTGATACGCCTTCTTGAGTGAGTATACTAATTTGTCGTGCAACTATGCTGTCACTTTGTTGTGCTAAATTGTCCAATTCCTTTTTTAATATGTCGTATTGTACATCTTTTGAACCACTCACAACAGCAACTGACGGATACGTGTCATACACTAAAACATCCTGTCTTGCTACTATTACCCATAGAAAAAAACCACACATCACAATATTGGATAGGATTAAAAATAATTTTTTCATGTTTTTCCTCCTAATAAATCAGAAACGACGAATCGCCTCTAATAATACTTATCTCTTAAAATTCAAAGTCAAAAGTGGTTCTTTCACCAACATTAGTAGTGATAAAAGCATAAGCTTGATTGCCTGCACCAACAAATTCTTTTTTACTGTAATTATTACAATCTAAATTTGCTACACTTGCCCAATGATCCCTTGAAGAATAATAACTAAAAAAACGCTCCTCATTTAAAAATATTATGAATTGATCCACATTCCCAAATACCACCTTGTACATGTACTGCCAAGACCTGTGTTGATATCATTAAGGTAAAAAGAACCCATAATAAAACAACCGCTTTTTTAGATTTTAACATACCACATTCCTAACTTTCATTTTATACTGCAAACCATATTAAGAAAGTAAATTTCCCCTAATTAGCCTATCTTTAAGTGATTACTGTCACTTCCTCTTCTCCTTTCATACAGCAACCATTTATATTTTTATTCTAACAAATAGCCTTTTATAAATCAACCGTTTTCATTCTTTTTATAAAAGTATTTACAACGCTTTCTATATAGTGAATTCTCTTATTAAACAACTTACCTACACCACTACCAAATTAAAAATCTTCTTAAAAATAATGATGATTATCAGCAAAAAACTACCAATAATCATCATAAAATTTATTTACATAGTTCTCTTTGTGCTTGTATTTTTTGCACATTAGTCTATCATGCACACACTTTTTTCATATTCAATGAACTTTTTGCATCATTAGTTATAGTTAGGTTTATCAAACCCTTTAAATTCTTCGTCAATAACTTTATTGAATTTCTCTGATTTGACCACTTCAATCAAATCCTTAGCAAACTGCGCATCTTTATCTTTAGTCTTTACAACAACTCGATTACGATAATTATCGTCCATTTTTTCTAGAGCTAATGCAGACGTTAAATCCATTTTTGAAGCCAACGCATAATTCCCAGGTACTGCCGATAAATCCGCAGAATCAATAGCTCGAGGGAGACCTGCCGCTTCAATTTCATTAAACGCTAAATTTTTATAATTTTCTTTAATATCTTTTTGCGAAATTTTTAATACATCAACATTATCATTTAAAGTGACTAATTTTTCTTTACTTAAAATATTGTAAGCACGTGCAGCATTTGTCACATCTCCTGGCAAGGCTAAAGTGGCACCACTTGGAACTTCAGATAAAGTTTTATATTTGTTAGAGTAAATCCCCATTGGTGCAGTAGGTACTTGAATAAGCGGTGTCAATTCTAGATTATTTTTCTTAGCAAAATTTTCCATATAAATGATGTGCTGGAACAAGTTAGCATCTAATTCCCCTGCTGCTAAAGCATTGTTCGGTTGAATATAATCTGTAAATTCTTTTACTTCAACCGTATATCCCTTTTCCTCTAACCCCGGTTTAATGGCTTTTTTAACCATATCGGCATAAGGACCAGCCGTTGCTCCTATGACTAATCTCTTTTTCTCTTGAGATGTATTTGATGTTTGCTGCTGACATGCCACTAAGCATACTGTAAATAGAGCTAAAAAACTAGCGAACACTATTTTTTTTATTGATTTTTTCATACTATATTCCTCCATAAATTGACATTATTTTTTAAAGCACTCGGCAATCTTATCGCCAATTAATTGTATTGCTTGTACAACGACAACTAAAAATACTATCGTTACAATAAGCGTCACATTATCGTATCTATAATACCCATAACGGATAGCTAAATCTCCAACACCTCCTCCACCAACGGCACCTACCGTTGCACTGTAAGCAATAATATTAATTAAAGTCAATGTCATCGCCTGAATAATACCATACGTTGCTTCAGGTAATAAAACATATTTAATAATTTGCCATGTAGATGCTCCAGCAGCAACACTAGACTCTAAAACACCTTTGTCTATATGACGTAATGCTGTTTCAACTAACCGAGCAAGTAGTGGGATAGCCGCAACACTCAAGGGGATAATCGCTCCAATAGCACCAGTTGAATTACCGACCAGTAAACGTGTGATTGGAATTAAAGCAACCATTAAAATAATAAATGGAATTGAGCGAATGACATTAATAATCACATTTGACACACTTCTAATCCATGCTTGTTTCCAAATCAATCCTTGACTTGTGATGTACAACAAAATTCCTAATGGAATACCTAATAAAATCGTAATTGCCATTGAAGCACCTACCATAATCGTTGATTCTCCTAAAGCCTTTGAAAATTCTGGTCCAATTGTTTCAATGAATGTTTTCATAAGAATGAATGACCTCCATTCGTGTAATAGTGCGTTTCAAATAATCACACACTTTCTCTATCTCATGATGATGCCCCTTTAACGCAATCGTTAAATGCCCTAAAGGTTTTTGCTGAATGTACTCTATCTTGCCTTGCACAATCGAAACAGAAACTTGAAATGCTTCTTTTAAATGGTCGATAATAGCTTGTTCGGCATTTGAATTATCAAAAACAAGTCTGACTAGCGTATCATTTTGATAAGCTTTTAAAATCAGTTGTGGCAGATTATCTTGGTATAAACTTGCTACAAACTGTTTCATGAGTGATGATTTTGGTTTAGCAAATAATTGATACACATCATCTACTTCAACAATCTCTCCCTTTTCCATGACAGCAACACGTTGGCAAATGGATTTGATAACTTCCATTTCATGTGTCACTAATACAATAGTAATGTTTAATAATTGATTAATATTTTTTAATAGTTCCAAAATTTGTTGTGTTGTATCTGGATCTAAAGCACTAGTAGCTTCATCGCATAACAGAATTTTAGGATTATTAGCTAAAGCACGTGCAATCCCTACCCTTTGCTTTTGTCCACCTGACAATTCCTCAGGATAACTATTTTGTTTATCTTGTAACCCTACTAACTCTAACAATTCTTCAATACGTTTCCGATGTTCGCTTTGAGGAACTCCTGCTGCCAATAAATTAAAAGCAATATTTTCATAAACTGTTTTAGCATGTATTAAATTAAACTGTTGGAAAATCATACCAATCCCTGAACGCTTTTGACGCAACTCCGTTTTAGATAATGCAGTTAAATCTACTCTATCTACTAAAACTGTCCCACTCGTTGGTTTTTCCAATAAATTGATACACCTTAACAGTGTACTTTTACCTGCTCCACTATACCCAATTATCCCAAATATTTCTCCCTCATTAATGGTTAACGACACATCCTTGACAGCATGTATGTTATTTTTCTTTTGCTTAAAACTAACATTTAAACGCTGTATATTAATCATCTATTTATCACTCCTTTTTTAGCGATCAGGCAAACCCATATAGCATAAAACATTCATACTACTCAAAATAAAAACACCCGCCCTTTCTACTTTTCATAGAAAGGACGAGCATTTCTCGTGGTACCACCTTTATTTGTCTACTCATCACCAAGTAAACCTCCGCCAGTTTAAAACTGTTACACTATAACGGGTGCTACCGTTTGTCTTTATGTATTCAGACAACCACTCAAAGACCATTTCCTACCAGCCTTGCCCTTGTTTGCACCAACCACAAGATCTCTTAATCACAGCTACCAGTTCTTCTTTTCAATGTGTTATTATCGGAATTTTATCTTTTTTTAATCTTTTTGTCAATAGTTTTTTATAAAACTTTTTATTTTTATCAATCGAATGTGATAATGTCTTAAAGTAATCGAATGACAAAATGTCCCAAAATGATAAACTAGAGATATGAAAAGGATAGAATTAACAGTGAATGAAATAAAAAAATATAACGTCATCAAAGCCGTTCATCATGGCAAAAAAACAAAACAACGTGCCTGTGTTGAATTAACTTTATCATTAAGACAAATTAACCGACTACTTAACAATTATGTTCAATTGGGTAAGTCAGCTTTTTCTCATAAAAATAAAAAACGCTCGCCAAAGCATAGTCTACCTGAATCTACTAAAACTTTTATTGTAGAACTATACCAATCATTTACCAATTTAAAACCTAATGTTGTTCATTTTACTGAAATTTTAAAACAAGAACATGGCATCAATTTAACAGATACAACTGTTCGTACCATTCTCTATAACCATGGGATGATTTCTCCCAAAACACATCGTAAAACAGTAAAACGACTAAAACAACAGAAAAAAGTAGCACAACAGGTGAGACATGAATTGTCTATAAACTTACCCCGTTCTTGTGAGTTTCTAGCAGATAGTGACACTATCCA
>NZ_SPPB01000074.1 GCF_004570605.1 Granulicatella sp. WM01
ACGAGGGACTAATGAAAATCACAATGGTTTAATTCGAGAATTTTTACCAAAGGGAAAATCATTTAATTTAGTACCTATTCAAATGATAACAACTATACAAAATGCGTTAAATAATAGACCTAGACGTATACTAGACTATGATACACCTCATACTATGTTTAATCGTTTGTGTGCAACGACATAAACTATAACAGAATAGGTGTAACCGTAAAGGTTCGCTACGCTATTACCTTGACCGTTACACCTATTCCATTACAAAACAACTATGTCGCACACAGACATAGACTGTGACTTTAGTATTTTTCATGTACTGTTGCACTTGGCTTTACAATTCGAGGATTGATAAAAAAGAGAACATTAGTAAAAAAAGACTTGATTTTCTAAAGATTTAGTGGTTTAATAGTATGGAATAAGAAATATTTTTTGATAAAGACACGATTGTTGAGTCATCATTTTAGAGAGAGTCGGTTAGGTGAAACGACTTATGTAGCCCTGCAATTACCACTTTTGAAAAATCGCTTCGAAAAGCGATCGGTTGTTCCGTTATAGCATAAAAAGTGTTATTCACAGTAGTGGATAAAAGTTGGGTGGAACCACGGCAGTTGACGTCCCATACTCTTTAAGAGTATGGGACTTTTTGTTTTTATCGGATATATAAGGAGGAAAAATCATGATTAAAATTACATTTCCAGATGGTGCAGTACGTGAATTTACATCTGGTGTAACACCTTATGAAATTGCACAAAGTATTAGTAATGGATTAGCAAAAAAAATGTTGGCTGGAAAATTCAACGGTGAGCTAGTAGATTATAATAGACCTTTGGATAAAGACGGAAAAATTGAATTAGTAACACCAGACCATGAAGATGCATTAGGAATTTTACGTCATTCAACAGCACATTTATTAGCACATGCTTTGACACGTTTGTATCCTACAATTCATTTCGGTGTAGGTCCTGCCATAGAGTCAGGCTTTTATTATGACACAGATATGGAAAATCAGTTGACTGAGGAAGAATTGCCAAAAGTTGAAGCTGAAATGTTAAACATTGTTAAAGCAAATTACCCTATCCAAAGACGTGTAGTATCTAAAGAAGAAGCTTTATCTATTTTTGCAAAAGATCCTTATAAATTAGAATTGATTAATAGTTTACCAGCAGATGAAACGATTACAATTTACCAACAAGAAGACTTTGTAGATCTTTGTCGAGGTATTCACGTGCCGTCTACTGGACGTATTCAAGTGTTCAAATTATTATCACTAGCTGGAGCATACTGGCGAGGAAATTCTAATAATAAAATGATGCAGCGTGTTTATGGAACAGCATTCTTTGATAAAAAAGATTTAGCTGAATTTATTAAGATGCGTCAAGAAGCAAAAGAGCGTGATCATCGTAAATTAGGGAAAGAACTTGATTTATTTATGGTATCTCAAGAAGTTGGTTCTGGGTTACCATTTTGGTTACCAAAAGGTGCTACAATTCGTCGTACAATTGAACGCTATATTGTCGATCGTGAAGTGAGCTTAGGGTATCAACATGTGTATACACCAATTATGGCAGATGTTGAATTGTATAAAACATCTGGGCATTGGGATCATTATCATGAAGATATGTTTCCACCAATGGATATGGGCGATGGGGAAATGTTAGTTTTGCGTCCAATGAACTGCCCTCATCACATGATGATATATAAAAATGATATTCATTCTTATCGTGAATTGCCTATTCGTATTGCTGAATTAGGTATGATGCATCGTTATGAAAAATCAGGTGCTTTATCTGGATTGCAACGTGTACGTGAAATGACACTAAATGATGCTCATGTTTTTGTTCGTCCAGATCAAATTAAAGATGAATTTAAACGAACATTAGAATTAATCATGGCAGTTTATGAAGATTTTAATATTAAAGATTATCGTTTCCGCTTGAGTTATCGTGATCCAGAAGATAAAGAAAAATATTTTGATGATGATGCGATGTGGATTAAAGCTGAAAGTATGTTAAAAGAGGCTATGGATGAATTAGGATTGGAATATTTTGAAGCTCTTGGAGAAGCTGCTTTTTATGGTCCAAAATTAGACGTGCAGTTTAAAACAGCAATGGGATTGGAAGAAACAATGTCTACAATTCAGTTAGATTTCTTGCTACCAGAACGTTTTGATTTAACGTATGTTGGGGAAGATGGTGAAAATAATCATCGTCCAGTTGTTATTCATCGGGGTGTGGTATCTACAATGGAACGTTTTGTGGCTTATTTAATTGAAGAGTACAAAGGTGCGTTTCCAACTTGGTTAGCCCCTGTTCAAGCAACTGTTATTCCTGTAAACTTTGATTTGCATGAACAATATGCACGGACATTGACTGAACAATTACAACGCATAGGTATGCGTATTGATTTAGATTTACGTTATGAAAAAATGGGTTATAAAATTCGTGCTTCTCAAACACAAAAAATTCCGTATCAGTTGGTTGTTGGAGATCAAGAAGCTGAAAATAAAACTGTTACGGTTCGCAGATATGGCTCAAAAGAAACAGTTACAATGACGATTGATGAGTTTATTGCACGTGTGCAAAAAGAACTGACAAATTTTAGTCGTCCTGTAGAATAATAAGGATAACGATAAATAGTAGAGTATATTTCTGCTATTTGTCGTTATTTTATTGGTATGATAAAACTACTAGGGGTAGCTTTTTTTAGTGCATTGCTTAAACTATGATTTAGATGTATTATAGTAGTATTAATAAGATAAGAAGGAATTGACTATGAAAAACATTGAAATTAAAGATTTAATCCGGTTTCTACATGAGTATGAAGACCTGTATTCTGATAGGGAAAGTGCTATTCAAGATTTTATTAAAGATACTCATGTAAAAGATAAAAAACATCCTTTATCATTTAGTATAGAACAAATAGAACAGCAGACATTAGGAAATCCAATTAAATTTTTACAAAGATTGGGTAAACTCGAGCAAATAGAACATGAAAAATGGGAAAAAAGTAGACAGCGCAATGAGTATTATTCTGATGAATGGGCGTATTTCGATTTAAAAAACATATTGGCTGAATTTTATTTAGACACACAGTTTAATCATCTTGCTAAAAAGCATTTTCAAGAACTTTCAATAATGGAACCTACAAATTATTTTGATGTGACGTATAAGTTAATGATTATCTATTGTCGCTTAGGGGAATTGACGTGTATTGAAGATGTCATGAAGCAATCTGGTTCACTAGATGATCAGAGATTGGTGTTTTTGGCTATGTTAGGGTACTTATCTCACCTAGAATTTGTTAAGGCAAAAGCTATGGCGGCTAGATTATTCCAATTAAACCAAAATATTTTAAATATGATAAATGATGATATATTTACATTTAGTCATTATGAGCATGATTTGGAATATTTAGAAGATTTGGAAGAAGAGGAATTTGATATGGTTGAAACATTATCTTACGTTGTGTATTTAATGTCTGATTATGTTCAAGATTGGATAAATCAAGAGTTTAATCAGTTAAAAAAAGTAAAAAAAATTAACAATCAAAGATTTTTTGTTACACCTATCCAGCATAGTAGTAAATTATTTGAAGGAGTTTCTAAACGTGTAGTTAATATTTTTATGCAAGAGGGATTGTATTCAGAAAAACACTTTTTAGAGAAAACAGTAGAGGATATTTTAAGTATTAGGGGAGTTGGAATAAGTACCATTAAACAACTTGAAAAAAATGGAGTGTTGTTTAAAAAAATATGATGTACTATGTTTAATGGAGAGCATTTTTGATATGAAAACATATGAATAGTAAAGATAACATCTCTAATAGAATAAATATATTTTATTAGAGATGATGAAAATAATTTTTTTTAGAAAAATGAGCATAATAGGGTTGTTTTTAAACAAAAAAGCGATATAATATATATTTAAATTAAAATTAGAAAATATACGTTTAAATTATAGGCTAATTATTAGATACAGTGTAGGGAATTGTATTATAGTGTTGACGTATGAGTATATGATTTATTTGAGAAGGAGTTAATGATATGAAAAGTAGGAGACAACGTAGATTTGATTGGTATAAAGCTAAACAGAAATATTCTTTAAGAAAATTTCATTTTGGATTAGCAAGTGTATTACTAGGGACTGTTTTATCAACAACAGTTATTGCCTCACCTAGTATTCCGGGTGGAAATAATGTAGCTTATGCTGCAGGAAAACAAAGTGATATATATAATCCACGAGGTAGAGATAGAGTTTTATGGATATATCATGAAGATCTTGAAAATCAAGCAGATCGTTCTGTAGTGACTACAGAATTGCCAGAGGGAACAACGTATTCATTTAAAGAACCGATAGATACATCGGTGTCAGGAAGAAAAACTGCTGTAGCAGTTATCACGTATCCTGATGGATCAAAAGATGAAATAACAGTTAAAATAACAGTTATTTTAAGAGATCCTGTAAAAACAGTTGTTGACAATCCAAATCAGTTGACTACTGAGGAAATGGCTAAAGTTGAAACTGCTTTGAGAAGTGCAAATCCAAATTTAAGATCTGATGTTGGAATAAGTGTGGGAACTAATGGAGCCATTACCTTAACTTATCCAAATGGAGTAATTGACACTATTCCATCGTCAAAAACGGTTATAGCAAAACCAGTCACTGAAGAAGAAAGAACTGCTGCTAAAAATGCATTAGATCAAGAGGCTAGAGATAAAAAAGCAGAGATTGATGCCCGTAAAGATTTGACAGATGAAGAAAAAGATGAAGCTAAACGAGAAATTGATGCTAAAGCAAATGAGGCTAAAGCAGCTATTGATAGAGCAACTATTGTTCCGGATGTTAATGCTGCCAAAACTAATGGATCAAATGCAATTAATAGTATAAGTCCGACTGGAACTGTAAAAAATAATGCTAAAAATGCTATTGATCAAGAAGCAAACAATAAGAAAGCAGATATCGACAGACGAACAGACTTAACAAATGAAGAAAAAGATGCAGCAAAACGAGAAATTGATACTAAAGCAAATGAAGCTAAAAGTGCTATTGATAGAGCAACAAATAATGCAGGGGTAGAGCGTGCTAAAACTGCAGGAACAACTGCGATTAATAGTGTAAATCCAACTTCAAGTACAAAAAACGGTGCTAAAACCGCTATTGATGATGCAGCAACTGCTAAGAAAGCAGCCATTGATGCACGTAATGACTTAACGAAAGAAGAAAAAGACGCTGCTAAGAATGCCGTTGATGATAAAGCTAAAGAAGCAAAACAAGCAGTGGATAATGCAACAACAAATGCAGCAGTAGACGCTGCTAAGACATCAGGAACAGATACAATTAATGCAGTTACACCAAATGCTGAAAAGAAAGCAGCTGCAAAAAATGCTATTGAACAAGCAGCAAACGATAAAAAAGCAGAAATTGACCAACGTAAAGATTTGACTGATGAAGAAAAAGACGCTGCTAAAAAAGATGTTGATGCCAAAGCCGCTGAAGCAAAACAAGCAGTGGATAATGCGACAACGAATGCAGCAGTAGACGCTGCTAAGACATCAGGAACAGATACAATTAATGCAGTCACACCAAATGCTGAAAAGAAAGCAGCTGCAAAAACTGCTATTGAACAAGCAGCAAACGATAAAAAAGCAGAAATTGACCAACGTAAAGATTTGACTGATGAAGAGAAAGATGTTGCTAAAAAAGATGTTGATGCCAAAGCCGCTGAAGCAAAACAAGCAGTGGATAATGCGACAACGAATGCAGCAGTAGACGCTGCTAAGACATCAGGAACAGATACAATTAATGCAGTCACACCAAATGCTGAAAAGAAAGCAGCTGCAAAAACTGCTATTGAACAAGCAGCAAACGATAAAAAATCAGCCATTGATGCACGTAATGACTTAACGAAAGAAGAAAAAGACGCTGCTAAGAAAGAAGTTGACGATAAGGCTAAGGAAGCAAAAGCAAATGTTGATAGTGCGACAACAAATGCAGCAGTAGATACAGCTAAAACAAACGGTACTACTGCTATTAACGAAGTTAATCCAAATGCAGACGCTAAAACAACTGCTAAGAACGCTATTGAAGATGCAGCAACTGCTAAGAAAGCAGCCATCGATGCACGTAATGAATTAACTCAAGAAGAAAAAGATGCTGCTAAGAAAGAAGTTGACGATAAGGCTAAGGAAGCAAAAGTAAATGTTGATAGTGCGACAACAAATGCAGCAGTAGACACAGCTAAAACAAATGGTACTACTGCTATTAACGAAGTTAATCCAAATGCAGACGCTAAAACAACTGCTAAGAACGCTATTGAAGATGCAGCAACTGCTAAGAAAGCAGCCATTGATGCACGTAATGACTTAACGAAAGAAGAAAAAGACGCTGCTAAAAAAGATGTTGATGCTAAAGCTAAAGAAGCAAAAGCAAATGTTGATAATGCAACAACAAATGCAGAAGTAGACACAGCTAAAACAGACGGTACTACTGTAATTAACGGAGTTAATCCAAATGCAGACGCTAAAACAACTGCTAAGAACGCCATTGAAGATGCAGCAACTGCTAAGAAAGCAGCCATTGATGCACGTAATGAATTAACGCAAGAAGAAAAAGATGCTGCTAAGAAAGAAGTTGACGATAAGGCTAAAGAAGCAAAAGCAAATGTTGATAATGCAACAACAAATGCAGAAGTAGACACAGCTAAGACAGACGGTACTACTGCTATTAACGAAGTTAATCCAAATGCAGACGCTAAAACAACTGCTAAGAACGCCATTGAAGATGCAGCAACTGCTAAGAAAGCAGCCATTGATGCACGTAATGACTTAACGAAAGAAGAAAAAGACGCTGCTAAGAATGCCGTTGACGATAAAGCTAAAGAAGCAAAAGCAAATGTTGATAATGCAACAACAAATGCAGAAGTAGACACAGCTAAAACAAATGGTACTACTGCTATTAACGAAGTTAATCCAAATGCAGACGCTAAAACAACTGCTAAGAACGCCATTGAAGATGCAGCAACTGCTAAGAAAGCAGCCATCGATGCACGTAATGAATTGACAGCAGAAGAAAAAGACGCTGCTAAAAAAGATGTTGATGCTAAAGCTA
>NZ_SPPB01000075.1 GCF_004570605.1 Granulicatella sp. WM01
GCTATCTCAAGAGTATTGGAAAAACTCTTGAAGAGTATCAAGACAACAAGCTTGCTTGATACTTTAATAGCATACATTATTTTGCCCTATAAGTGCAATGATTTTTTTGAAAATCATTGCACTTATAGTGGCCCACATTTTGGGACATTTTCATTTTCGATTGACAGTCTTTTCTCTGGATTTATTTATTTTTTGTTCAAAATCTTAATAAGTATTTTTTCATATAATGTATGTTATTCAAATATGTATTTAAATATTTTGTCCATAAATCAGCCCTTTTACTCATTTTAATATCCATAAAGAAAAATGGATTTTAATATAATATTTTTTTCATGGATAAATCCTAAATGTCTACTGTCAAGTGAATCTCTTCTGTTATCTCCTAAGATAAAATAATGATTATCTGGTACTCTTTCAATCATAAAATCACTCGTTGAAAACTCTTCACCTTGTTTGTATCCATCTAAATAAGGTTCCTCTATACGACTATTGTTTATGTATAGTGTATTTTGTCTATACTCAACCTTATCGCCCGGTAAACCGATAATACGTTTAATAGATAATTGATTATCTTCCCCTTTTACAGCCACAACATCTAATCTATTGATGGAGTAAAACATTTTCATACCTATCATAATTTGATGATTTTCTACCGTATGGGTCATAGATTTTCCTGTAACACTCACAAAATCTATAATAAACCATTTTATTAATGCCAATATAAGCACAATAAAAAGTATAATACGTTGTTTTTTTATCACTTTTTTAAATTTTTCCATAATTCCCCTTGCTGTCCACTACCCTAATTATTTGAAATCCACACTTTTGTTATTAAGCGCCTATTTTTATAGAGTATTTTTATGTGAACACCGACTTTTCAAGATAAGCGAATAGTTAAAATACTACTCAATCTCAAATCTAAATATTTCTACACTATATAATGATAATACTTTCTCAAATAATATGCGTGTTAATATGGCAACTACTAATGGAACAATTAGCCATACAATACTAGCAATGAAAAGTGATAATCCACCTTTGATTGAAGCAAACATGCCCGTCAATCCAACTAACCCAAAACCAGCAGATTCAGGTGTACCAGTTACATTAAATATGGGAACTAACAGTCCTGTTAAAGCGGCTGTTGTTGTCAATGGTAAATAAATGATAGGATTTTTAAAAATGTTTGGCATCATCATTTTCATTGATCCTAAAGCAATTGCTGTTGTTACCCCTGGTTTGTTAACAGATATAGAGTGAACACATAATACAAAAGCTGTTGCTGCTACCCCCATAGCAGATGCTCCAGCAGAAATACCATTTAGTCCAATAGCTAAACCAATTGCTACAGTTGACATTGGCGTCATTAAAATAATAGCAAATGAAATTGAAATCAACATACTCATGACATAAGGTTGTAACTCTGTAAAGGTTTTTATCATTTCTCCAGTTGCACTTGTAATGCCTTTAGTATAGGGCAACATAAGTAATCCTACACTTGCACACAATGCGGCAATAATTGGCAATAAAATAATATTTAAAGATCCTAATTTTTCACCGATACAAAGTAAAAGAAAAACTGTTAACGATGCAACTAACATTGCATTAATAATATCTCCTGTACCAGATGTAAAATAGCTATTAGATACTTTTAACGCCTGTTTAATTAACGTGTCATTTCCTGTTTCTTGTGCTTGTTGTAAAAGTGTAAGAGCTGCAGCACTTGATTTTAAGGTGACACCAGAACCTACATAAGTAGCTGCAGCAATAACTGCTGCTTTTAATCCTTTAAAATTAAATTCTAAGGCAATCACTAATCCCATAAGTGCTGGTAAGACCGCTTGAAACAGTACATTTGCATTTTGCCATGCACCAATAAATGCATTTCCTTTAAATAGTTCAGCAGATAATACAACCGATAAAATTGCATTCGGTAGTAAACCAACTAATACGCCTATAGCTGTTCCGTTTAAAATTTTTGTTAAAAATGTCATGATTGACATATGTTTAGACTGTTCGTTTGTCATAAAAATATTCTCCTTTGTATCAATTCACTAAAAAATCGTATATAAATACTGAAAAAATAATTAATTCATAGAATATTGCTTAATTTTATAAAATAATCTTTTATCAAAATAGATATGCAGAAAATACTCGAAAAATTGATTACCAACTTTATGATAATGTAATGTTATTACATTTTATATCAAGAAAACAATTCTCTACATGTCATTACTGACATCATAGCCTGTATTCTGAAAAGTTAGTTTTAAATATCCTGCTAGACAAAAAATCGGTACTTTTTTACCAACAAAGCACCGGTTTCCTAATCTGTATCTTATTATAAAACTGCACTCTTATCGTTGCTATTATTTAAATTCATTCATTTCAAATATTAAATTGACAACGATAACCTTAATATTCATCTCACTAATACTCCTTCATCTTCTCATTTATCTCTTCGATTTCTAATGCTTGGTAGTATCATATCATATTTTCTGAAAAAATCCAGCGTTTTCTATAAAAAATAAATTTTTTTCTCCTACTACTAACATTCGTTTTTAAGGTAACTTAACTCATTCTCTATGGTATTACATATAAAATATAGCAACACACAATTGAAAAACTAGTAGAATTTTAGAACATGTCTCATGAATTGATTGCTTAGCCTATCTTATTTTCCCTTTGTAAAAATCTTATATTCAGCTATCTTTAGATTAATTTTTAGGCAAACAAAACTTGAAAATACAAAGAACTTTACCTAGATATTTACTTGCTTTACGTTAAAGTTATGTTTTCTTGTTTATGTAGTCTTTTTGAAAAAATCAATCACTTATGACTGTCAGTTTTCCACGTAAATATACACTAATTTTTTACTATTATGTAATGTATTTCATTATTTGCTTACATAGTATTATCACATCACTTTATTGTGTGTATGTTCACTATTTTTTTCAGCACGTTTCCTTATATTCATTTGAAGTATGTTCATATAATAAACAGCATCATTTGAAAGTGATGCTGTTTATTAATAGACTAGAAAAATTAAACATAGTAGTTATAATTACCTGATTTTCTTAATCTACTCTCTTCTTTAACTAATGAAATAAAGCACTCTTATCATTTCTAGTGTACACTACAACTTTATTTGTTTAACATGCTTTTAATGGGTTCAAAGGTTTTTCTATGGATGGCACTTACCCCATACTGACGTAATCCTTCTAAATGTTTTGTGGTACCATAGCCTGCATTATGCTCAAAATCATAATGAGGATATTTTTCGGCGTACTTACTCATCAAGCGATCTCTTGTTACTTTTGCTACAATACTTGCACAAGCAATCTGATAGCTATTGGCATCTCCTTTTATAAGTGATTTTTGTGGAATAGCTATATCTAAGTTCATAGCATCAATTAATAAATAGTCTGGTATAATATCAATCTGTTGAATAGCCTGTATCATTGCTAGTTTAGTAGCTTGATAAATATTTATATCATCAATAACATTAGGTTCAATAATTCCTATACCTACACTAATTGCTTTATCTATAATTTCAGCATATAATGCTTCTCTTTTTTGAGGAGAAAGTTGTTTCGAATCATTTACCCCTAAAATATAATCATCCATTGGCATAATGACACAAGCGGCAACTACTGGACCTGCTAAAGGCCCACGTCCAACTTCGTCTATACCTGCAATAAGATGATAACCTGATTGATATAATTCTTTTTCATAGCGTAACATCTCTTGCAATTTGACTTGCTCTTGCCTAGACTTTTCTTGTTTTTTTCGCCATTTTTCAAGAGCCGATTGGACACCTTTACGACTATCAGTTAACCAAACTTGACATAACTGACTTTCATCGTTTATTGTCTGGAGAGCAACGATGATTTCTTTAACACTCTGCACCTACTTTTCCCCCACTTCATGCACAAAATCTAGTGTATATTTGCCTAGTTTTCCTTGACGAACATCATGTATGAGTTTATCACTTGCTTTATCATACTCTTCTTTTAAGCCTAAGCGTTCAGTTATTTTTATTAATAGGTCTGAATTAGATAGGTTAAGATGCTCATCTTGTAATCCATACATCTTTTTTAAACGTTCTGGGTAATAGCGTGCAAAAAAATCTATAGCATATAAAGCAATATCTTCTTGATGAAGTATTGTATCCTTAATAGCACCTGTTAAAGCTAATTTTTTCCCAATATCCTGATCTTCGAATTTAGGCCACAAAATTCCTGGAGTATCTAATAATTCAAATTCATCACCTAGTTTTAACCATTGTTGTCCCTTGGTTACTCCCGGTTTGTTTCCCGTTTCAGCTTTATTTTTTTTTATGAAACGATTAATTAAAGTAGATTTTCCAACATTTGGGATACCTAGAATCATTAAGCGAATTGGACGATTTTTTAATCCTCTAGCTTTCAGTTTCGCCATTTTTTCGCTCATCAATTCTTTTAATGTGTCTTGAATATCTTTTATACCTTTACCGTCTTTAGCTGAAATAGGCACGACTTGCAAATGACGGTGCTTAAAATATGTTGTCCATTCATTTGTCTGTTTTATATCTGCCAAATCAGTTTTATTTAATACCATTACTCTAGGTTTTTGTCCAACAATATCATCAATGATTGGATTACGACTTGAATAAGGTAGCCGTGCATCTACCAATTCTACAATAATATCCACTAACTTTAGTTTTTCAACTGCCTCACGCCGTGCTTTTGCCATATGTCCAGGAAACCATTGAATTGTAGTCATCTTCTCCATTCCTTTCATCTCGTAAACTTTATCTTCTCTACTCTACATTATTTTGAGCATTTTAGCAAATATTGACTCAGTTATTTCATAGAATTAGCAAAAAACAACTGTTAAAAGCTAGTTTCAATTAATCATATTTAGTTATATGTTATCAAATATGTCAAAGGCATAAATGAAATTTAATTTATTTCCATGATTAATCTATTTCCCAATAACATCTAAATTTTCTTTTAATGCCTATATTTCTATAGTATAATAAACTTAGGATTATATTTTTAAAGGAGCTATTATCATGATTAAGTTATTTGCAACAGATTTAGATGGTACTTTTTTAAATCATCTTCATCGTTCAGATAAATGGAGCGAACGTGCTGTCAAAGAAACATTGGCACAACGTAAACATTTTGCGATTGCAACAGGGCGCCATTTGCACCCTAATCATAGAGTAGGACTAAAGTTTATTGATGAGCCAATTTATAAAGTATGCATGAATGGTGCATTAGTGCTAACTCCGTCTAATCATATTATTTCAGAACAGCGTATTGATAATGTATTCATTCAACTTCTTAATCAAACTTTTCCTGATATTGCATTTGAATATGTCACACGTCGAGGTGTCTATATTTCACGTTCAAACTGGAAACATTTTGTAAAGTTGAATAGTGACAAACTAATTTTTAAATACGTCATTAAACATGTGATTGCATTTTTTACTGGAAACTTTAAACATATTTCAGAATGTCAAGAACCTATTTTAAAAATAGATTGTTATGTAGGAAATAGTGAACGTGCTAATGACTTATGTACTTTTTTACATCAACATACTAACAAATGTCATAATGCAGGACCAAATAAACATCATTTTGAACTAACTGCTGCCCATGTAAATAAACAAACTGGATTAATGCATGTTTTAGCTGATTTACATTTATCTGAAAATGAAGTAGCTGTTTACGGAAATGATCGAAATGATTTGGAAATGTTAACGTATTTTAAAGAATCCTTTGCCCCAAGCAACGCTATTGTTTCTGTTAAGCAAGTGGTCAAAGAAGTTCTTGATTCAAATAAGCATAATGGTGTAGCCAAACATATTTTACAAACATTAAAATATAACAAACATAACTGATTTACTTAATAAGCTATTTTTCATTGATAAAATTTATCAATAATACGTTTGTTACATTATGCAAATTGAATGGATTAGTTATAAACTGCTCTACATTAGACATTCTATTCCAATCATATTATTTTTCATACATAATTGAAATTTGAAAAGAACTAAGTATTATCTGAAGTAATATGTTTAAAATTGCGAAAAATCAACGTTTATAAACAAAGATTTTTCGCAGTTTTTGTTATCTAATACTTTTTTCCAGTCCCGTTTTATACACAAAAACTAGCAAGAAATCAATTTTTAAGTTGGTTTCTTGCTAGTTTATTTATCTTACAGTCTCTTTACCATGTGTAAATAGCATATCTCTTAAAGAATCTGAGCGTTATTCTTCGTCTTCATTTCTTTTACGCCATAGTAAAAATAGTCCTAATGGAAGTAATGTACTTCCAAAACTAATAGGTAATAATGTACTTGCTTCTCCAGTATATGGTAATAATTTTCCACGTGATTTAGCGATTGGATTGATTGCCATAATAGCATCCACACCTTGACTTATTGCTTGTAAAACATCTGCTTG
Organism: Granulicatella sp. WM01; assembly: GCF_004570605.1. Lineage (GTDB taxonomy): Bacteria > Bacillota > Bacilli > Lactobacillales > Aerococcaceae > WM01. The sequence goes on from NZ_SPPB01000075.1 coordinate 6,456, forward strand.
ATTTGTTGCATTATCTATATCTTGTCTTGCTTTATTCGCTGTTGCATCTACAAGTTCTTTAGCTGCTGATTTTTCCTCTGCTGTTAAGTCGTTACGTGCGTCAATTTCTGCTTTTTTTACTTTTACAGCTTGTTCAATCGCATCTTTTGCTAATGTCTTAGAATCAGAATTGAAATGGAACTCTCCAATATTATCTATACCCATTTGTTTTGCTGCTTCCACTTCTGCATTTGTAATTGCAATATCAATGGCATGTTTTATTTCTAAAACTTTCAAATCAATCACTCGTTTAGCCACTTCTTTTTCTTCTGCTGTTAAATCAGAACGGTCATCAATTTCTGCTTTTTTAGCTAATGCAATTTTATCAATCTCTGCTTTAGCATTATTTTTAATCTCTGCTGGCGGATTAAATGCATTGATTACTGCTTGTCCTGCTATTTTAGCTGTGTCTACTTCTGCATTTGTTGTCGCACTATCAACATTTGCTTTTGCTTCTTTAGCCTTATCGTCAACTTCTTTCTTAGCAGCATCTTTTTCTTCTTGCGTTAATTCATTACGTGCATCGATGGCTGCTTTCTTAGCAGTTGCTGCATCTTCAATAGCGTTCTTAGCAGTTGTTTTAG
>NZ_SPPB01000076.1 GCF_004570605.1 Granulicatella sp. WM01
TGGATAGTGTTACTATCTGCTAGAAACTCACAAGAACGGGGTAAGTTTATAGACAATTCATGTCTCACCTGTTGTGCTACTTTTTTCTGTTGTTTTAGTCGTTTTACTGTTTTACGATGTGTTTTGGGAGAAATCATCCCATGGTTATAGAGAATGGTACGAACAGTTGTATCTGTTAAATTGATGCCATGTTCTTGTTTTAAAATTTCAGTAAAATGAACAACATTAGGTTTTAAATTGGTAAATGATTGGTATAGTTCTACAATAAAAGTTTTAGTAGATTCAGGTAGACTATGCTTTGGCGAGCGTTTTTTATTTTTATGAGAAAAAGCTGACTTACCCAATTGAACATAATTGTTAAGTAGTCGGTTAATTTGTCTTAATGATAAAGTTAATTCAACACAGGCACGTTGTTTTGTTTTTTTGCCATGATGAACGGCTTTGATGACGTTATATTTTTTTATTTCATTCACTGTTAATTCTATCCTTTTCATATCTCTAGTTTATCATTTTGGGACATTTTGTCATTCGATTACTTTAAGACATTATCACATTCGATTGATACATAAAAAGTGATTAAAAAACAAGTATTGTCTAAAGTAATCTATTTAAAACTGTGGAAATCTTCGTTTATAAACGAAGATTTCCACAGCTTTTATTATTTTGAGATTTTTTTCCTAGCCCCTTTGCTTCACTTAGTGATGTAAAAATAATCATGTTGATGCACTCTTTTTGTTCAGCAATACGATTTTATATACACAACAAAGTATATCCTCTTTATTATGCATAAAACAGATTATATCATTCATTAAAAAATGGGAAAATAGATATACAGTTAAAAACAAAAATACTATTGCTTTAATATGTCGCAATAGGTCTAACAATTAGGCACCAGACTCAAAGATTATTTTTTATCACATATCAAAAATTTGCCTTATTTAACGCTTTGTTATTAAATTATCTTTCTGTTTATAATATGATGATTACCTTTTATCAATATTCCTCTACTTATACCTTACTTTATGTCAGTTTTGTCCAGTAGATAAGAATAGCCTGTTTGCTAATCTATGTTTTGCATATAGATGATAACGTACACTACCCTACCAAGATACTTAAGCTTATTTCCTTATTCTTCCTTTTTCAACATGAATACCTAGCTATCTTAAACAAGAGATTATTATATTAAACATGTACTTAAAACAACAACTTGCGAGTATTTTTTATATTATATAATATGAAAACTAATAATAGGCTGTTTTTTCAATTTTCAATGATTAAAAATTCTATGTTTTCAATCTAAATTATTTATTTAAATTTCTTTAAGACTTTTTAAGGTTAATTTAAGCAAACCATTATATACTATACCATGTTAAAGGTTCCCCTACCTTTAACAGAAAACATACCCTAAATTTTTTCATTAATATATCCCCTTTAAAACGCACCTGTGCTTTGCATAGGGCGTTTTTCTTTTGTACTGGTTTCAGTCCCGGTTTACACAACGTTTCATTTCTTATTCATAAAAAAGGTAATCATACTTTATGCCTATCTTTGATACAGATACTCATTCTGCAAGGAAAATGCTCCTCTTTTTTTACATTATATTAAATATTCTATAATATCATTTTTTCCTCTATTAAATCATATTGTATTTATCTTGCTACTCACTTTTAAAAACTTCAGTGCGTTTAGCTTTTTATTTTACTTGCTCACATAAATAATGAATTATATTTCCATTTTTAAACATCTTTTTATTTGCAATGATAACTTTGTTTTTATTCACTAACCAAAATAATTATTCTATATCACATCTGATAATAACTTTATAAGTTTTAATGGCACTGAAAAAAGTTTCCAAATAACAAAAATTGTGGGAAATCAACGTTTATAAACGTTGATTTCCCACAATTTTAAACACATCACTTCAGACAATGTTTAGTTTTTCCACATTCCATCATTTTATAGATATAAACTTTAAGCCAAGATATTAAAACACTTGGTTTAAAGCCGTTTTTAATATGTATTGAATAGACCACTATTTTGACACACTATACTTTTATACATTGAATATGTGTCTATCTCTATATTTATTATGATTAATAAGACACTTACCAGTGTGGACTTAGTCACTTTAACCTACACTTTTTATGATATGAATGTTGCTAAAACAACTGTAATCAATCCACTAATACTAATGGCAATACTACTCATTGCTCCCTCAATTTCTCCTAATTCAATAGCCTTAGCCGTTCCAAGTACATGAGCTGAACTCCCTATTCCAATACCTAAGGCAACAGAATTTACGTTTTTCATATATTTTGTAAGTAAAGGAATAAACATTGCTCCAAACATCCCCGATAGTACAACACACAATAATGTAATGGACGGAATTCCTCCAATTTGAGTCGAAACATCTGCTGCAACAGCTGATGTAATAGAGCGTGGTAATGTAGATAATTTAATGGTATGTTCAATATCCAAAAGCATACAAAGTAAATAAGTAACACTCATTGATGCTATACTTCCTACAACACAACCTAAAACACTCGGAATAAAATATGCTTTCAAAATATGTTTTTGTCGGTAAATATTTAAAGACAAACCACACGTTGCTGGCAAGAGAAAAAACGCAATATACATTGCTCCTTTATTAAATTGCTCAAATGAATATCCTGTAGTTAACATCACAAATAAAATAAGACTCATGCTTAATAAAAAAGGATTACAAATCGTCCACTTGGTTTTTTCTTGAACCAATAGTCCAATACTGTATGTGACAACACATAATATAAATCCAATTAAATGTGAGTTAGTCATGTTGTTCCTCCTCTCCTTTTTCAGCATACAGCCACTCCATAAGCCATTTTGTTGTGAAATAGGCACATAAAAAAGTGATTATTACACCAATAAAACAAATGATAATGAGTTGTAGCCAGATAGCTTGTACAATAGACAAATAATTAATAATAGCAATACTACTTGGAATAATAAACAGTGGCATTAACTGCAATAATAAGTCCGTCGTTTCAGCAATATGTTTTTCTTTAATAAATTTAATGCTTAGTAATCCGTACATCAGTAACATTGCTATAATTCCAGCAGGCATTGTAAAAGGTAAGATGCTGGATACCCACTCACCAATTAAACAGACTATCATAATAATGCTAATTTGCTTAATATATTTCATGTTTTCTCCTTATTTCCACTTAATATTTATACTTTTTTGCTTTACTCTTCTATAACATAATATAGTTACACTCAGTTATTATGATTAAATTGTATAAAGTCTAGCACTATCTTAAACACGTATTATTACAAGACAAGGCAGCACCTAATTAAGTGCTACCTTGCTTTACTTACTGCTTATTCTAAGAAATCTTTCAACTGTTTTGAGCGACTTGGATGGCGTAATTTACGTAAGGCTTTTGCTTCAATTTGTCTTATACGCTCACGTGTTACCCCAAAGACTTTACCAACTTGTTCTAAGGTTCTTACATTTCCATCATCTAAACCGAAACGTAAACGCAACACATTTTCCTCTCTATCAGTCAATGTATCCAAAACTTCTTCTAATTGCTCTCTCAATAATGCATAGGCTGTGTGTTCTGCTGGGCTTGTTGCACCATCATCTTCGATAAAATCACCTAGATGAGAATCATCTTCCTCTCCAATAGGTGTTTCTAAAGATACAGGCTCTTGTGCAATTTTCAAAATCTCTCGAACTTTATCAGGAGAAAGGTTCATCTGTTCACCAATCTCTTCTGGGAATGGCTCACGACCTAATTCTTGGACAAGTTGACGCTGAATACGTACTAATTTATTAATGGTTTCAACCATGTGAACTGGAATACGAATCGTGCGTGCTTGATCAGCAATAGCACGTGTAATAGCTTGTCGAATCCACCATGTTGCATAAGTTGAAAATTTAAATCCTTTTGTATGGTCGAACTTTTCAACAGCTTTCATCAATCCCATATTTCCCTCTTGGATTAAATCTAAAAACTGCATACCACGACCAACATAACGTTTGGCAATAGATACAACTAAACGTAAGTTCGCTTCAGCCAAGGCTTGTTTTGCTTCTTGATCCCCCTCTTCAATACGCAAGGCAAGAGTAATCTCCTCGTCTGCCGTCAATAACGGAACACGTCCAATTTCTTTTAAATACATACGCACAGAGTCGTTAATTTTTACATTTAAATCATCAACCAATTCATCTGCTTCAGCTAATAATTTTTCCGTTTCTTCTTCCTCATTGGCAATTTGACGTTCAGTCGGTTCGCCATTCTCGTCCACTACACCAATGCCATTATCTTCAAATTCTTGAATGAGAGCATCTATATCTTCTGCATTCAATTCAAAAGGGATCGCAATACGATCAGCTAATTCAAGATACGTTACAGTTCCTGTTCCGAATGCTTTCCGTTCAGCTAATAACTTTGCAATTTCTTCTTTTTTGGTTACACTTTTGTTTTCAGTCATTTGTTGCCCTCACTTCATTTTTTTTGCTAATTCTGTTAATTCTTGTAAAATACTAATCATCAACTCTTCATCATTTGCTTTTTGTGCCTCTGCGTACTCTTTTCTCTTTTGTTGATAAATCTTCCGCAAATCATCTTTATCCATAACACTCAATAAATCAATAATTTCTTGATCACTCATACATTCATCAAATTCACTTAACATTAAATCTGCCACACGGTTACGCAACTCTAAATTATCTTGAAACATATCCAACCACTCTAAACTAGACAATTTTTCTGTTCTAGATTGCTGCAAAGCTAAGAACAATAAGTATAGTTCTTGATCTGATGCAGTAGAAAATTCAATAGTCTGGTGCGTTTCTGCTATGATTCTCTGCGTGTCTTCTTGAGTTAAAAGCCTTTTTAATAATTGTTTTTCGGCTTTTTGTCTTTTCGTTAATGCCGACTTAGTACTCTGCTCAATTTGAATAGACGCTTGTAATTGACTAGCTTGTTTTTGTTGACGATTAAGTTGCGCAGTTTCTCTAGCAAACACATCAAATTGTTTTTGTAGTGCCTCTTCAGCAATATTAAATTCCTCAGATAGTTCTTTAATATACATAGAACGTGCAGTAATTGAGGAAACATGTAATAATTCTTTTAAAAGCATATCAACATAATCTAATTGACTACGTTGTGAATCTAATGCATCATGTTGTCGATAAAAACGTTTATAAAAAGCAAAATCTGTTTCTTGTTCGTGTTTAACATGTTCAAGAAAATAGGCACTCCCTTTAGCTTGAATTAACTCATCAGGATCCATATTATCTAACATAGGTAGAACATAGATGCTTATATCTCTAGCTTGACGTAAAAGTTGAATAGCTCTGTCTGTAGCTTTTTGTCCCGCTTCATCGCCGTCATAGGCAATAATCACTTTGTTTCCTAATCGCTTTAGCTGCTGAATTTGTTGAACAGTTAAACTCGTTCCCATGGAAGCTACACTGTTTGTAATGCCTGCCTGCCATGTTGCTAAAACGTCCATGAATCCCTCACACAACATAAACTCTGATGTTTTACGAATAGTAGGTCTTGCTAAATCTAAATTGAAAAGAAAAGAACCTTTATTAAAAACTTTTGTTTCTGGACTATTTAAATATTTTGGTTCTTTAAACTCACTTGTATCCCGACTTTCATCGTTTAAATATACCCTACCTGAAAATGCTACATATTCTCCCTTATCATTTCTCAAAGGAAACATAATTCGGTTACTAAAACGATCTAAGAGCGTGTCTTGATATTGACTGACAAGCCCTGATTGTTGAATAAGTTCTTCAGAATAACCTTGATTTTTCAAAAGTGTGACTAATAAATGCCTTTGAGCAGGCGACACACCTATTTTAAATGTTTCTATAGTTTCTTTTGTGAAACCACGTTCTAATAAATACGTTAGAGCAGTCTTTCCTTCAAGCGTATGTAATAAAATATGATGATAAAATTCCACAGCTAATTGGTGCATGGCAATCACGTTTTGAACAACTAATTGTTCAGGAGATTTTTCTCGTTCTATCTGATCAGAAACGTGAATATCTACGGGAACATTCCCCAATTCTGCCACTTCTTTAACGGCTTCTACAAAAGTTAAGCCATCTTTTTCCATAAAGAAAGAAAAGACATTACCTGCTCTACCACAACTAAAACACTTATAAATTTGCTTTTCTTCTGACACTGAAAAAGACGGTGTTCTCTCATCATGAAATGGACAAAAACCAAAATGATTTTTTCCACGTTTTTTTAGTGCTACAAATTGATCAATTAAATCTACGATATTAACTTGATGTTTGATGCGTTGAATAATTTCATTAGGTATCATTGCCATATCACTCACCCCAATCGACACTACACCTATTTTAATAAAATCACTTTCTATTATATATCTCTATGATATTTTTTTCAATGATGAATTATCACATTCTTGAATTTATATCAATCGAATGTGATAATGTCTTAAAGTAATCGAATGACAAAATGTCCCAAAATGATAAACTAGAGATATGAAAAGGATAGAATTAACAGTGAATGAAATAAAAAAATATAACGTCATCAAAG
>NZ_SPPB01000077.1 GCF_004570605.1 Granulicatella sp. WM01
TAAAAAAGTGATATGTGTGTCGTCTTTTAATTGTAGTAAAATTTGTGTATAATATGACATGTAGATAACCTCTTTCTTTTGATTAGGTACTTATAGAATACTGGTTATCTACTTTTTTGTACACTTTTTTTACTTTAATATCTAAAAATAGGGTTAATGAACTTTTTTCATCAACCCTATTTATTATAGAACCCAAAGAATACTATAAAAAAGGGACTGGGAAAAAAGTCTTAAAAATAAAAAACAGCTTGTAATAACGTCATCAAAAACGTTGATTCTAAGCTGTTTTCAATTTTTCAAATGTTAATCGAAAGACTAAAAATTTTAGTTTTTTCCCAGTCCCTTTTACTTACTATTTTATCCATTTTCCCAATCATTTCCTGTCTAATTCTTCAATTCCTTACGTCATAATCTCTTTTTCACACGTTTTTACATAATGCTACATTTTAATTGTCTACACTTTATCAATTTATTAAGTTCATCACACATCATTGATTAGCACTCAACAAGACACGTTTATCAACTAATTGCCTTGTTTTCCTTTTCATGTATAGGTACCCAATCAGAAACCAGCTCTGAACAATGGCAACTACCACAATAAAACATAACATAAAAAAAGATTCAGGTAAAACATTAATAATCGGATCTGTTGCAGGATTAAATAACCATGCGTCATTATTAAAGAACATGTGATGAAATGCAACAAACCAATAATTAAAACTTGATACAAAAATAATGGTTAGAAGAAGCGGTATGTAACTTAATAAACGTAATGGTGTAACGTATTGCCAAAATGATTGTGTCTTATGAATTTTTTTTAACCCCATCACAAAGATGATTAACGTAAATATAAAGACAATTTGATTCAGTAAAAAGAGATTTTTTACTTCCATAAAATGAAATGCACCTTGTGCAGAGGTAGGAATATCTGACATGATTAATGTGTTTATCCATGGAAATAGTAAGTAATCTATTAACTGATCATAATTTTTCATGACTTGTGTCTGCGTCAATCCAATTAATTGTTGTGTGTCAACTGCTGAAATTTGCCAATAAAATAGTGGTTTGCATACTATCGTTAACAAAATTGCACTTGATAACGCAAAAAGAATAAAATTCATAATGTAAATTATATGTTTTCTGTTCATATAGACTGCCTCATATCCCTTAATCATTTTGAAAAACAGCAAGAAATCATACGAAACTGTTGAAATCTTGCTGTTCATACTTCAAAAACTACTCTTTAGAATGTTGCCTTAGTTTTTTATTCATGATTTAATTTTTGTTCTAGTTCAGCTTTTAATGCCTCAAAGCCAGGTTTCCCTAATAGAGCAAACATATTTGTTTTATAAGCTTCAACCCCCGGTTGATCAAATGGGTTGACTCCGTTTAAATAGCCCGAAATCGCTACAGCAATTTCAAAGAAATACATTACATAACCTAATGTATAAGCACTCATATCTGGAATAGTGACCAATAAATTGGGAACTTGTCCGTCTGTATGAGCTAAAAGTGTTCCCTCATAGGCTTTAGTATTCACAAAATCAACATCTTTACCTTGTAGGTAGCCTAATCCGTCTAAATCTTCCTCAGTAACAGGAATAGCAATAGAATGACGAGGTTTATCTACTTTAATTACCGTTTCAAATAGATTACGTTGACCCTCTTGAATATATTGTCCTAAGGAATGCAAATCTGTTGAAAAGTTTGCACTTGATGGATAGATACCTTTTCCATCTTTTCCTTCTGATTCTCCAAAAAGTTGTTTCCACCATTCTGAAAAATATTGTAAACTTGGTTCGTAATTAATTAATAATTCTGTATGTTTTCCTTTACGGTATAGCACATTACGAATAACCGCATATTGATAAGCCTCATTAGTGTGTAAATCATCATGTTTATAATCTACCATAGCTTGATATGCTCCAGACATTAACGCATCAATATCTGCTCCTGTCACAGCGATTGGAAGTAATCCAACTGGTGTCAATACAGTAAAACGTCCTCCTACGCTATCTGGAATTACAAATGTTTCATAACCTTGTGCGTCTGCTTCACTCTTCAAAGCACCTCTTGCTCTATCTGTTGTTGCATAAATACGCGATTTCGCACCCTCTTCACCATATTTTTTAATCAATAAGTCTTTGAATACACGGAATGCAATAGCTGGTTCTGTTGTTGTCCCAGACTTAGAAATAACATTTACTGAAAAATCACGTTCTCCAACAATTTCGATTAAATCATGTAAGTAAGTTGAACTAATACTATTGCCTGCAAAAAAGACTTGTGGTGTTTTACGTTCTGGATCTAAATTATAAAAACTATGATTTAAAAAATCAATCGCTGCCTTAGCGCCTAAGTAAGACCCACCAATACCAATGACGATAAGAACCTCTGAATCTTCTTGGATTTTTTTAGCAGCCTGTTTTATTCTTAGAAATTCTTCTTTATCATATTCAGCAGGTAAATTAACCCACCCTGTAAAGTCATTTCCAACGCCTGTTCCGTTGCGTAAATCATTGTGTACAGCACTTACCATGCTCTGCATCTGAAATAATTCATGCTCCTCAAAAAAAGATAGTGCTTTTTTGTAATCAAAGTGAATATGTTTTACCATAATCATGCTCCTTTTTGTTAAAAATTTAATGCTTTACCTTTTGACACACTATTCCCCTAAATTTATTCATTTCTCCACTATTATATAATGACGTTATCTACTCACTTCTGATTTTCGCTTAACATCAAACGTCTTAATCTGCTCAATTAACGATTTTTGTCTGAGTCAATTAATTCTTGAGCTTCCTCTATCCATTTTGGCATCTTTTGTCTTAATGATTCAAATCCTATTTGGTTGGCATAACTCTGCCGTCTTCGTTTCCGTTTGACCACTTGCTTAGGAATAGGCACTTTTTCTAATGCACGCAATGATAAACTAATTTTCTTTGTGTATTCATCAACATCTATAACCATTGCTCTGATTTTTTCTCCTACTTTCAAAAAATCATGCACATTTTGAATATATCCATGTGTACACTCGGAAATATGAATTAATCCTTGTTGCTCCTCATCAAGACTAATAAATACACCATACGTCTGTATTCCTGTTACCGTCCCCTCGATAATATCTCCAATTTTATACATAATAAACCTTTATATTTCTTCCACCGATAAAATCACAACATCTTCTAAAGGTTTATCCATGGCATTTTTTTGAACAGTTTCAATAGCATACACAACATCCATACCCGTTTCTACTTGTCCAAATACCGTATGTTTTTGATCTAACCAAGGTGTTCCACCATGTTTAGCGTACTCGTCAATAGCTTCCTTAGGCCAGCCACCAGCTTCCAATTGTCCAATCATTTGAGCTGGTACATGTTTAGCACTCACAATAAAGAATTGACTACCATTTGTATTAGGACCAGCATTCGCCATGGACAAAGCACCATTGAAATGGAAAACAGATAGTGAAAATTCGTCCTCAAATTTTCCTCCGTAAATTGACTCACCACCCATACCTGTTCCACTTGGATCTCCACCTTGAATCATAAAGTCATTAATGACACGATGAAAAATGACATTATCATAATATCCTTGCTTTGCCAACCCCACAAAATTAGCTACTGTTTTAGGGGCAACGTCTGGAAATAGACGTAATGTTATATCTCCTTTATTCGTTTTCATTAATACTCTTAAATCATTTGATGCACTGTCTAACTGTGGAAATTCACTCATGTACTCCACTCCTTTACTTAAACTTATTCTCCTATATCATACTAAATTTTAGGCAATTTTTCAAAACATTCAAACGTGAACTCTCTCATATTGGCATAATATATTTATTTTATATTATTTCAACAAGTGCTTTCACATATTTATCTCATAAATCAAGTATCCTGCACTCTCATAATCATCACATAAACCTCTCTCCTTACTATTTAACTTCCCAAAAATCCCTGCACTAAATAAAAAGTACGCCTCATTAGTCTATTTTCTCCTCTATAAAATGAGCCTTATTCATTATGCTCCTTCAAAAAATTTTTATTAATCTCTTTACTAATTAAAATTGTTCTTTTTAAAATGTTTTTTTCATAAACTAATCTACGATTTAATTCTTTACAATCCCTTTTATACTCTGATTATTTACATTTTTTCAGTTCTATATAGCATATTCCTATAAGATATAGAATAGCACATACTATACAACAAATATAATCTACCTTCCAAAAAACATGGACAATACATCATGCTGGAAAAGTTTTTGTGTACCAACACGATGACTAAGTGGAACAAATCTATTTTTCGATAATCTCATTATAAAACTCAAAAAAGTCTAACCGTAACAAGCTGAACGGTTAGACTTTTTTATAAATAAAACTTTTTTTATTAAGCTATCACTCTGTAAAATTGCTTTCTAATTCTTATTACTACATCAATCAGCAAATTTATTCCACTGTTCAAAGTCGAATGCTTCTCCTTTTTGACGGTTCGGTAAAACTAAGGCAAGCACTGTTCCTAACAATACAATCATAATCCATTCCATTGATTGATTGGATAAAGGTAAATATGACACAATTGTTAAAATACTGTCTATTTTGAATATAGAAGCGATGACGCTGACAAAGGAGATGACACCCACTGTAACCATTGTCATTTGCATACCTAGGCGTGATAGAGGAAGCCATTTGTTAATCAAAACAAACCACACAACTGCAATAACTAATGGACCTAAAATACGTAATACAGGAACTGCAATCAAAATGATTTGATTTAAACCGATATTGGCAATACCAAAGCTCATTAATGTAAATAATAAAACATACGTTTTATAACGTAAACGTGGAAATTTTTTTGCAAAATAATCTGCCGTGGCTACAATTAATCCAACTGCCGTTGTAAAACACGTCACAGCAACCATTACGCTTAAAAAGATACTTGCATAATCGCCAAAGATTTGACGTGTTGACTCTGATAGAATGTATATCCCAAAATTCATATTTGGATTGGATAATACTTCTTGTGGAACCGGAAATTTATTACCTAAAAATGACAAACCTACATAGAATAAACAAAATGCCAAAGCTGTCAGTACTCCAACAACACTAATGGTAACAGTATATTCTTTTTTTGACTTAAAGCCCAATTGTCTTAATGTACTAATTGCTACAACACTAAATGGAACTGCTCCTATAGCATCTAATGTATTGTATCCTTCCGAAAAACCTGCACCCAATGCTTTCCCATTTTGATACATTTCATACGGGGCTAAAGAAGGTAATTGAGCATATTTAATAACGCCCATAATTACTAACAGTAAAATTAATGAGGCAAAAATAGGGGTTAAAACTTTTCCAACACTAGTCACAATCCCACTTGGGTGAATAGCCAGTATATACGCAAAAAAGAAATATAGTCCTGAATACACAAGCAACCCAAGCGAATTATTAGACACAAAAGAAGAAAATCCCATTTCATAAGATACTGCAGCCGTTCTTGGAATGGCAAAAATAGGACCCAAGGTTAAATACAATACCACTAAAAATAAAATAGAAAATGTAGGAGATATTTTTTGTTCGATTTCACGACTATACCCTCCCAATGTCATTACACCTAGTATAATAGCACCTATTGAAATGCCAACATCTGATACAAGAAAGCCTAAAATAGCCAACGGAAACTCACTCCCAGATTGCAAACCTAAAGTCGGTGGAAAAATCAAATTTCCTGCACCAAAAATAATTCCAAATAATAGTAAACTCGTTAAAATACCTTTTTTCATGTTTATTGTCCTTTAATCATTTTATGTTAATTTCTCAAAACTACTCCCCTCATTCTAAAAGATACTCATCTAAGTATGAACATCATTTTCAACTTGAAGGCTACTTATTTTTCGCATGCAATTCGTTGAAATTATTAATATTGGGTTAGTATAACACACAGAGGCACTTTCTTCTACCACTTCTCAATAAAATTTAATTTTTCATATCAATTTTATACCTTACTTCCATTATTCAAAGGTTTTTTATGACTCTTTAATGCGTTATATTATCACATAAAACATGCTGAACCAAAAAGGCTCTTCGTCAAATTATGTTGGTAAGTAAAAATTCCAGCAAATATTAAGTTGTTTTTTCTTAATAGGGCTAATTGTTTCTTTTCGAATCGGTATGCAGTTGTCAAGGTTTATAGCGTGAGCGTGCCTTGACAATAAGCATACTGATTTGATAGACTTTTCAGCCCATATTAAGATTGTTTAAATAATTTTTCTTGCACTAAAAATACTCGAGTTCGTAAATATGTAAAATATTTAAACCCATAACTCATGCGATTTAATAATTTTATTTTTCGATTTATCCCCTCAATAACACCGTTAGAATA
>NZ_SPPB01000078.1 GCF_004570605.1 Granulicatella sp. WM01
CACACAAAAGCGTTGGTTATTGAAGCATTTAATGGGGATATTTTCTTGAATATCGCTGACAACATTTATGCCACACGTTGTTTGTTAACACATGAAGAGCATTCAGCGGTGTTTGATTTGGGTGAGAATATAAAAAAAGAAAGACGCCAATACGTTCCACCACAATCACACCCGTGGAAACTGGCATCTTTCAAACGCTATCTCAAGAGTATTGGAAAAACTCTTGAAGAGTATCAAGACAACAAGCTTGCTTGATACTTTAATAGCATACATTATTTTGCCCTATAAGTGCAATGATTTTTTTTAAAATCATTGCACTTATAGTGGCCCACATTTTGGGACATTTTCATTTTCGATTGACACATATTGTATCTATTATTTTTATAATGATACCTATTCTGACAAAAAGATCTGATTATATAAACATATTCAAAACGTTTTATACAAATAATCATCTACAACATACCTTATCATCCAGAATTAATTGTTTAATATACTCTACACATTTCTCTTTGTATAGTTATCGTGTTTTTCAAGAGTTTGACATCACTTCCATTTTTTCTATACCTAAAAATAAAAAATCAAGTGAATTTGTTCTACAACATCTTCACTTGATTTTATGTACTTCTTTTTGTCGATACTCCGAAAAATGTGTGAGTAAACTAGTAGTTTACTCACACATTTGCATTATATTCTTTTAAAACGTGTGCCTTGTGGCGTGTCGTCCAAAATAATACCTTGATCTTTTAAGTAATCTCGAATAGCATCACTACGTTTAAAGTCTTTATTTGCTCTAGCTTGTGAACGTTCTTCAATCAAGGCTAAGATTTCCTCATCAATTAAAGCACTTTCTGCTAATACAATACCAAACACTTCGGCTAGTTCACTAAATAAGGCTAGCATATTTTGTGCAATTTCCCGATAAACAACTGGCTGCTCACTATAAATATTTAACTCTTTAGCTAATTTATAAAGAACACTTAACCCATTTGGCACATTAAAATCATCGTCCATCTCAGCAATAAATTGCTCCTTTAAGACGTTTAATTTTTCTAAAATATCTTTATCTTGACCATTTTCATACTCTTTTGCGTCTTTTTTTAAACGATACTCAATATTGCGATAAGCCTGTCTAAGTTTTTCCAAGTTATTTTCAGCCTCATTTAAAACAGACTCTGAAAACGCTAGTGGATGACGATAATGTGCACTTGCTAATAAAAAGCGAACAATTTGTGGATCTACTTGTTGTAATAAATCTCTAGCGACTACAAAATTGCCTAGTGACTTACTCATCTTCTCACCATCAAACGTTACAAAACCATTATGTAACCAATAATTAGCAAATTGTTTTCCTGTTTTTGCTTCTGATTGGGCAATTTCATTTTCATGATGTGGAAATGTTAAGTCATGCCCACCTGCATGAATATCAATTGTGTCACCTAAATGTTTGATTGCCATAACAGAACACTCAATATGCCACCCTGGTCTACCTTGTCCCCATGGTGATTCCCAGCTAATTTCGCCGTCTTTGGCACTCTTCCACAAAGCGAAATCTAACGGATTTTCTTTACGGCTCAATTCCTCATCGGCTACACGCTCGCTAGCTCCACTCATCAAATCATCTAGCGATTGTCCACTCAGTTTTCCATAATCTTTGAAAGCATTTGTTCGATAATAGACATCTCCTTTAGATATGTATGCATAATCTTTATCAATAAGGTCTTGAACAAATTGAATAATATCTTCTATACTTTCCATAACACGAGGATTTAATGTTGCTTTTTTTATATTTAATAGTGTTGTATCCTCATAAAATGCCTGTATAAATTTCTCGGCTACTTCTTGTGGAGATAACTGAAGTTCATGCCCTCTATGAATAATTTTATCGTCAACATCTGTAAAATTAGAGACATAATTAACATCATATCCTCTATATTCTAAATAACGTCTAATTGTATCAAAAGCAACCGCACTCCTTGCATTACCAATATGTATATAATTATAGACAGTTGGCCCACACACATACATACTCACTTTTCCTTCTTTTAAAGGCTTAAATGCTTCTTTTTGCTTAGTTAACGTATTATATATTTTCATGTTTTTTTCTCCTATAATATATGCCACTTAATATAACACCTGAAACGATACTTACTGCAAGCCCACTCCATAATCCTACTGGAATATAAACCATTTTTATCGTATGACTCCCTGCACTAATCGGTATAGCTAACAAGCTCTCCCATACTTTTACCGTTTCAACCGGCTTATTGTCAACCCAGACTTGCCAGCCTGGACTATATGGAATACTTGTCATCATATATGTACTATTATCCGTAATATTAATATGTCCCTCTACCGTATTAGCATGCCAGTGTGTTACCGTCATGTTTTGTTTCATACGATTAGCAATGACATCTCGGATAGCTTGCCCATCTAATTTCCATAATTGAATATTAAAAATATTTAACTCATTTAATTTTGAAGTAGACACTTTAAACGTTGTTTCTTGATTTTGATTATCGTAGGCAATATTCCAAAGTTGTCTATGGTCAAAAGTTGGATAATACTCATATACTTTATCGTTTAATGTTAATTGAATATCATTTTTACTCTTATTTAATGTAGCTGGCACCGAAATGTAATAGGCTTCTTTTGTTTGTGGAGTAAACGTATAACGAATAGAAGCAGGTTTATCTTTATCTATTCTTGTCAAGCTCACACTAGATAAATCGTTTGGATTATCTGTTTCAAAGTTGTCTAAGTGAATATCATTAAATGCATATTGTTTAAAATACTCTTCTTTTGTGCCAGCCATGGCTTGTAAAATTTTATTTTGATTTTGTGCAGGACTATTTTTATCGAATGTCACATCAATTACTGCTTGCGAAACACCAAAACCTATAGAAAGAACATTATTATTTTGATAGACTCTTAATCTATCTGTTTCAGATACAGATTGATAATAAGCATATAAATCTTTTCGTGTACTTTCTCGTGTAAATGAATAAATATTAGCATCTCCTCTTAATTCCTCTGGTAGATTTTTCATTTGCACAATATATTTAACACCATATAATGCATCTGTCAACGGTGTACCCGAACCATAGTTAGTAGCTGCATTAGAGCCTGCATCTCCTAAATAATCAAACAAATCTAGTGTTGCAGCTTCCATAGTCGAACTAAAATGCGTTAAGCCTGGATAATTAAACATAAATGGATCATTCTTTGTCCGATTATATAATTTTGCAATACGATAAAAATCATTTTGTGGTGTACGAATAGTATCAATCACTTGTTTTTGAACAACTTGAGCATTAAGAAAGGCACCTGCATGTGCATACCCAATTCTAGATTGATCAATGTAAGCATTAAGCCCAAGCTCTAATATAGTGACCAAAAAGAGCACTCCATATAATACAAAATGTCTACGTTTCACATATAAAATACCTAGCACAAACAACCATAACGCAGAAGAAATGAGTTGTTGTCCAATACTCATAAATGAAAATTGGTTTTGATAGACAATCCCGTTCATAATTAAAATCGCACCAAACCCCATAATCAAAGTATATAATGGAATAGTTTTTATATCTTTTAGCGTCCGATAACCCATGAGTACCATAAGAAAAGATGTTAAATATGTAAATCTATGATAAAACCACGCAGGCGTCTGCCCTAAATGCCAAATCTTATTACTAAAATCATGTGCCATTGACACAATAAAAATAAACATCACAACGGCTAACATGATACGCTCGAATCTTCTGAACTGTTTTTGGGTAAAGAACAAACAAAAACCTACTAATCCTAAAGAGGCAATATAGACATTTGGTAACCCTGCAGGCATTTGATCATAATCAAAGGCACCAATGAATAGCTTTGATAAAATATCCAATGGATTAAATTCGAATTTCCAAAGAAATGTTAAACTTTCTGTATATGAACCTTTACTAATCAATAAATTTTGAACAATAGGAATTAACACAATCGCACTCAATCCAACTCCAAGAATAGAGTACATTCCCAGTCGAATGATTGGTTTACAGTAAGACATCACTTTTTCTGTCCATTTTTTACCGTTATAGTTGCGAGCCATATATATGAAGCTGTACAAAACAATAAAAAGGCACATCATATAAGCCATGTAGTATTGAAAAATAATACTTAAAGCCAGCAATACACTATATTTGATGCCTTTTCCTCCGTCTAAGACCGTTTCAACTCCAATAATAACAAGTGGGAGCATAACCATTGCATCATACCATAATGGGTTCATTTGATAAGCGACATTAAATCCAGTTAGAGCGTAAATTGTTGCAAAGACAGGAATTAACATTGGACGTTTTCCCATGGCATTATACCGTTTTATTAGTAGATGTGTAAATGTCAGTCCCATTGCACTATAACGTGCTAAAATCGTTAATGTTGCTGCAAGCGTAATCTGCTCATAAGGAACAAGAACATAAATAAGATTAAACGGACTCAATAAATAATATCCCCACAACCCTAACATATCTCCGCCTAATGATTTAGAAAAGGAATAAAATAAACTACTAAAGTCTAGTTCTAAAACTGCTCTTTTCATATACGCAAATAAATCAATATATTGAGAAGCAAAATCAATTGCCATAACGGTAGAGTTTCCAAAAGGTGTCACACCTTGTATCATGAAGATAACAAGCATAACCGTTACAGGTAGACATGCACTCATAATATAAACTTGTTTTTTAGCCATGTGATCCCTCACTTTCATGAACCGGTATAAAATAATCTAATATAGCAAGGAGCAAACGGTAATTAGATAAACTCGTCGAAGGTTCTAAAAAAATGGTACGATTCTCTTTATCTTTTATACCAAACATGCCATTCCATGATATTTGATAACGTAACAAGTCATTCCAATGATAAAACGTGTCATAAATAACAATTCCTTGATGTGAAAGCACTAAATCTTTCTCATCATTTGAGTCCATTAACAACTTAAATGATGTTGTGTCTTCCTGAACAGTAATTCGAAATAGTTCTTTTTGTTTAATCTGTTCAATCATAAATGGAGCCCAGATAGTCGTATGATCATCTTGAAACATTTTAAATGCAGAGGATGGCAATAATCCTAATAATTCTCCCTGTCTGTCATCTTTTGTTTTAAATAACAAACCTTTAGCAGTTTTATTGTTTTGTGGAATAAATTCATAATAGACAATATCATGATAAAAAAATTCCTCTTTCGTTTGCTCATTAACAATACCGTACTGATAAAATGAAAATTTTCCTGCTTTTTTAAATTGAAAATAAATCATAAAAATGATTGCAATACTCAATACTATACAAATAATTTGCCCAAAACTAAATAAATACTGCAATGTTTGATAGCTTGAGAAAAAAGCTCTCATATAACCAAAAATGGCATATAGTAGCACAATAAAAAAACAAAAAAAGACATAAATGACTAAAGCATCCATTCGCATGACATAAATTTTCTTTAATCTTCCCATAATGTTCTCCTCTGAAAATATGTTCTAATATGATGATAACGAAATCATTCATTAGCTATTTGTTGAAACGATTTCTTCGTAATGTAAAATAATCTGGGACTGGATCTACTCCCCCCTTAACAAACGGGTGGCATCGACAAATACGTCCTACTGCCATTAGACTCCCTTTTAAAGCACCGTGTTTCTCTACAGCCTCTAAAGCATATTGTGAACATGTTGGTTCATAACGACAACTTGGTGGGGTTAAAGGAGAAATGTAACACTGGTATCCTCTAATCATCCCTTTGACTATTTTTTTCATCACTTTCTTTTCCTTATCAGTATGTTGTTTTGATTATAACACATTTCACATCATTATTTAACTATGATATTAGAATAATTATGATTAAAAACTATTTACCAGACTATGATATACCACATTCTTGTTTTTTCTAAATCATAGCTGATTATTCATATATCACATTCCTTGTTAAAGTAAAGAAATGCCACCTTAACAAAGTGTAAAACAACGAGATAGAACTACTGAATAATTATATATTTTTAGACTATACGCTTGTGTTTCACAAGTTATTTTTTTACTTGACTGAATAAATCGTCACATTTTTTCATATACACAAACTTAAATGGCTTTAAATGAGGGCTCTTCGTCAAATTATGTTGGTAAGTAAAAATTCCAGCAAATATTAAGTTGTTTTTTCTTAATAGGGCTAGTTGTTTCTTTTCGAATCAGTATGCAGTTGTCAAGGTTTATAGCGTGAGCGTGCCTTGACAATAAGCATACTGATTTGATAGACTTTTCAGCCCATATTAAGATGGTTTAAATAATTTTTCTTGCACTAAAAATACTCGAGTTCGTAAATATGTAAAATATTTAAAC
>NZ_SPPB01000079.1 GCF_004570605.1 Granulicatella sp. WM01
TTAGTGATGTGCTTAATGACTCACTTGCGCTTAGTGATGTACTTAATGATTGGCTTGCACTTAACGATGTACTTAGTGATTGACTAGCACTTAGTGATGTGCTTAATGACTCACTCGCACTTAGTGAGGTGCTTAATGACTCACTTGCACTTAGTGATGTACTTAATGATTCACTCGTACTTAGTGATGTGCTTAATGATTCGCTCGCACTTAATGAGGTACTTAGTGATTCACTTGTGCTTAATGACGTGCTTAATGATTCACTCGCACTTAGTGATGTACTTAATGATTGGCTTGCACTTAACGATGTACTTAATGATTCACTCGCACTTAGTGAGGTACTCATTGATTCGCTTGCACTTAGTGATGTACTTAATGATTCACTTGTACTTAATGAGGTACTTAATGATTCACTCGCACTTAGTGATGTACTTAATGATTCACTCGCACTTAGTGATGTGCTTAATGACTCACTTGCGCTTATTGATGTACTTAATGATTCACTCGCACTTAGTGATGTACTTAATGACTCACTTGCGCTCACTGATGTACTTAATGATTGGCTTGCACTTAACGATGTACTTAGTGATTCACTCGTACTTAATGATGTACTTAATGATTGACTCGCACTTAGTGATGTACTTAATGACTCACTTGCACTTAGTGATGTACTTAATGATTCACTCGCACTTAGTGATGTGCTTAATGACTCACTTGCGCTTATTGATGTACTTAATGACCCACTTGCACTCACTGATGTACTTAATGATTGGCTTGCACTTAACGATGTACTTAATGACTCACTTGCGCTTATTGATGTACTTAATGATTCACTTGCACTCACTGATGTGCTTAATGATTCACTTGCACTCACTGATGTGCTTAATGATTCACTCACACTTAGTGATGTACTTAATGATTGACTTGCACTTAGTGATGTACTTAATGATTCACTCGCACTCACTGATGTGCTTAATGATTGACTTGCACTTAACGATGTACTTAATGACTCACTTGCACTCACTGATGTACTTAGTGATTCGCTCGCACTTAGTGATGTACTTAATGATTGGCTTGCACTTAACGATGTACTTAGTGATTCACTTGTACTTAGTGATGTACTTAATGATTGACTCGCACTTAGTGATGTGCTTAATGACTTACTTGCGCTTATTGATGTACTTAATGATTGGCTTGCACTTAACGATGTACTTAGTGATTCACTTGCACTTAGTGAGGTACTCATTGATTGACTAGCACTCACTGATGTACTTAATGATTGGCTTGCACTTAATGATGCACTTAGTGATTCACTTGTACTTAATGATGTACTTAATGATTCACTCACACTTAGTGATGTGCTTAATGATTGACTTACACTTAGTGATGTACTTAGTGATGTACTTAGTGATTGGCTTGCACTTAACGATGTACTTAACGATTCACTCACACTTAGTGATGTGCTTAATGATTGACTTGCACTTAACGATGTGCTTAATGATTCACTCACACTTAGTGATGTGCTTAATGATTGACTAGCACTCACTGATGTGCTTAATGATTCACTCGTACTTAACGATGTACTTAATGACTCACTTGCACTCACTGATGTACTTAATGATTGACTCGTACTTACTGATGTACTTAGTGATTCGCTCGCACTTAGTGAGGTACTCATTGATTGACTAGCACTCACTGATGTGCTTAATGACTCACTTGCGCTTATTGATGTGCTTAATGATTGGCTTGCACTTAACGATGTACTTAATGATTCACTCGCACTTAGTGATGTGCTTAATGATTGGCTTGCACTTAACGATGTACTTAGTGATTGACTAGCACTTAGTGATGTGCTTAATGACTCACTTGCGCTTAGTGATGTACTTAATGATTGGCTTGCACTTAACGATGTACTTAATGATTCACTCGCACTTAGTGAGGTGCTTAATGACTCACTTGCGCTTAGTGATGTACTTAATGATTGGCTTGCACTTAACGATGTACTTAGTGATTGACTAGCACTTAGTGATTCACTTGTACTTAATGATGTACTTAATGATTCACTCGCACTTAGTGATGTACTTAATGATTGGCTTGCACTTAATGATGTACTTAGTGATTCGCTCGCACTTAATGATTGACTCGTACTTAACGATGTACTTAATGATTCACTTGCACTTAGTGAGGTGCTTAATGACTCACTTGCGCTTAACGATGTACTTAATGATTGGCTTGCACTTAATGATGCACTTAGTGATTCACTCGTACTTAATGATGTACTTAGTGATGAGCTTGTACTTAACGATGTACTTAATGATTCACTCGTACTTAATGATTGACTCAATGATTGACTAGCACTTAGTGATGTGCTTAATGATTCACTTGCGCTTAGTGATGCACTTAGTGATTGACTAGCACTTAATGATGCACTTAGTGATTCACTCGTACTTAATGATGTACTTAATGATTCACTCGTACTTAATGATTGACTCAATGATTGACTAGCACTTAGTGATGTGCTTAATGATTCACTTGCGCTTAGTGATGTACTTAATGATTGACTCGTACTTAACGATGTACTTAATGATTCACTTGCACTTAGTGATGTGCTTAATGACTCACTTGCACTTAGTGATGTACTTAATGATTCACTCGCACTTAACGATGTACTTAATGACTCACTTGCGCTTAGTGATGCACTTAGTGATTGACTAGCACTTAACGATGTGCTTAATGATTCGCTCGCACTTAATGATTGACTCGTACTTAATGACGTACTTAGTGATTGACTAGCACTTAACGATGTACTTAATGATTCACTTGCACTTAATGATGCACTTAGTGATTCACTTGTACTTAACGATGTACTTAATGATTCACTTGCACTTAGTGATGTACTTAATGATTGGCTTGCACTTAACGATGTGCTTAATGATTCGCTCGCACTTAGTGAGGTACTTAGTGATTCACTTGTACTTAATGATGTACTTAATGATTGACTAGCACTTAGTGAGGTACTCATTGATTGACTAGCACTCACTGATGTGCTTAATGATTCACTCGCACTTAACGATGTACTTAATGATTGGCTTGCACTTAATGATGTACTTAGTGATGAGCTCGCACTTAATGATGCACTTAGTGATTGACTAGCACTTAACGATGTACTTAATGATTGGCTTGCACTTTGCGAAATGCTTGTACTTTTCGATTGACTTGCTTTTACTGATTCACTTTGTGAACGACTTAGGCTCAATGAGCGGCTTGCGCTTTGCGAAATGCTTGTACTTTTCGATTGACTTGCTTTTACTGACTCACTTTGTGAACGGCTTAGACTCAATGAGCGACTCGCACTCTGCGAAATACTTGTACTTTTTGATTGACTTGCTTTTACTGATTCACTTTGTGAACGACTTAAACTCAATGAGCGGCTTGCGCTTTGCGAAATACTTGTACTTTTCGATTGACTTTCTTTTACTGACTCACTTTGTGAACGACTTAAACTCAATGAGCGGCTTGCACTTTGCGAAATGCTTGTACTTTTCGATTGACTTTCTTTTACTGACTCACTTTGTGAACGACTTAGGCTCAATGAGCGACTTGCGCTTTGCGAAATACTTGTACTTTTCGATTGACTTTCTTTTACTGATTCACTTTGTGAACGACTTAAACTCAATGAGCGGCTTGCGCTTTGCGAAATACTTGTACTTTTCGATTGACTTTCTTTTACTGACTCACTTTGTGAACGACTTAGGCTCAATGAGCGACTTGCGCTTTGCGAAATACTTGTACTTTTCGATTGACTTTCTTTTACTGATTCACTTTGTGAACGACTTAAACTCAATGAGCGGCTTGCACTTTGCGAAATGCTTGTACTTTTCGATTGACTTTCTTTTACTGATTCACTTTGTGAACGACTTAAACTCAATGAACGGCTTGCACTTTGCGAAATACTTGTACTTTTCGATTGACTTTCTTTTACTGATTCACTTTGTGAACGACTGATACTTTCAGATTCAGAAAGTGATTTACTCATTGATTCTCTTATACTATTAGATGTACTTTCACTCCTAGAATTCACTTCAGACTGACTTGCACTTGATGAAGCACTTATACTACTTGACTCACTCAATGATTGAGAACTGATCTTATTAACAACCTCGTTCTTAACTTGTCCAAAGCTAATTGAACTAATAGCTGTACCACTGTTATTTGCTACTACATATTTTTCGCCATAACGTCCAGTTTGTCTACGCGCAGCATTTTCTAAATATGTATTCTCAAATCGTTTTGTTGTTGATCCAACGACTTGCATACCAAAACTTGTTTTAAGTTCTTCAAATTCTCCCGTATATAGCGTTTTAAATGTAATAGTATGTACACGATTACCAGTTGGTGAAGTAGTTAAATACTGTTTTCCATAAACATTTCCATTACGCGTGTAAACTGCTCTAACACCATCAACTTTAATATCTGTTGGTTCATTTAATTTACCATTTACAGCAATAAAAACACCCGTATAGGCACTATTCCAGTTATCACCTCTTGTATTAGATGTAGCTCCTGTTGGATTATAAGTTACTGTCCATTCGATAACTTTAGTTACCGTGTCGTAAACACCTTTTAAGTTAGATAAAAGTTGTTGTGGTCTATCTCCTGCCCCTGCTGCCCATTTCGCTTCACGGACATCAGTAAAATCACTCGGAGCAGTAAAAGTAACTTTTGTCCCATTAACAGTAGCACGGAAAACATTGTTGGTCATACCTAACTCTTCAATTGATTTGCCATGTTCTTCTGGTCTTGGCATAATAGATGTTAGACGGTATCTAATTGTTCCATCTGCCTCTGTTATTTCCTCATAAGTTAACCCACTACTTCTAAGGACATACACTTTCCCATTTCTGCTATATTTATCAACAATATCATTATTGTCTTCAGATAATGCTGATGATGATAAATATGATTCACTTAAACTAACAGATTCACTAGTTGATACTGACTCACTTAGTGACAATGAATAGGATTGGCTTGCACTTAGCGAATTACTCAATGATAATGAACTAGATTGACTAATACTTTCAGACAAACTTTCGCTAATTGCATTATCATTTTCATTAGCACGTACTGTGCTTTCTACATTTTCTTTATTTGATGAA
This sequence comes from Granulicatella sp. WM01, assembly GCF_004570605.1. GTDB lineage: Bacteria > Bacillota > Bacilli > Lactobacillales > Aerococcaceae > WM01. The sequence goes on from NZ_SPPB01000079.1 coordinate 5,157, forward strand.
GCATTCGAAGGCTGAGCTGTAGCCTCTTTTGATTCTTCACTAACGTTGTTAAAATGAACAACTTCTTTGTTAGCAACTATTCCTTCACTAACAAGTGATTCTTTTTCTAACGTTACTGGTGTTTCCTCACTAGCAAATGCTGTATTTGGTGACAATAATACGCCGCCACCAATAATCGCACTAGCTGAGGCAAGTCCCTGCAATGTCTTTTTGAATGTATCCGTACCGTTACCGATTTCTTCAACGTTTGTAACAGATAATTTTTCTGTACTACTTCCCCTCCAAATTTTCAACAGACCAATACTAGATAAAACCGATTTTATCCATGTTTTACCGGATTTCCTCAAACGAACTCGAGTTTTTCTGTCCGTTTCTATATATTGTTTATACTTCTTTTTTTTATCCACTTCATCTCTCCTCTTCAATTTCTATAAAGCAAAAAGTTTTAAAAATCCATATAACCATGAAATTATACAATGATTTTTCACAACATTCAACAAAAAAATTCTATAAAATCGTAATGAAAATGTAATTTATTTACATTTTTTACTGTTGATATATTCTACAGTTTTACTACTATTATAGTATAAATTTCATTTGTTTCTTATAATGTATATAAAAATATATATACAGTATTTTCTATTTTTCAAAATAGTATAACAGTTAATTTATGTGTATTAATTTTACATATAAATTACAAAAATATAGATTTGAATATACATAAAATTTATTATTTTTATATAAAAATAAATATGATTTTTTTAGTAATTTTTAACTTATAAATAAAATAACTTACAAAAAAATAAGATATTATTAAATAAAATAAATATCTTAGTTTGTATATTTTTAGAATACAATAAATCGGCTCTTCGTCAAATTATGTTGGTAAGTAAAAATTCCAGCAAATATTAAGTTGTTTTTTCTTAATAGGGCTAATTGTTTCTTTTCGAATCGGTATGCAGTTGTCAAGGTTTATAGCGTGAGCGTGCCTTGACAATAAGCATACTGATTTGATAGACTTTTCAGCCCATATTAAGATTGTTTAAATAATTTTTCTTGCACTAAAAATACTCGAGTTCGTAAATATGTAAAATATTTAAACCCATAACTCATGCGATTTAATAATTTTATTTTTCGATTTATCCCCTCAATAACACCGTTAGAATA
>NZ_SPPB01000007.1 GCF_004570605.1 Granulicatella sp. WM01
TTTGAATAACTTGTTTTTAAAGCTTTAAACTCATCAATACACAGTACTTTAGGTAAATAGCTATAAGTTTGTTTACAACTGATCACTGCCTGTTGCATTACACGGTGAACGGAAGCGTCAGACACAGATAATTCTTGAGCAATGTGTTTTTTCGTCACAGATTTTGATAATAGTAACAAAGCTTTTTGATAGACAGCTGTAGCAATATGACAATATTTTTTAACAATAGGTGTTTCACAGGTCATCGTTTTATGACAACAAGTACATTGATAACGTCTCATTTTTAAATGTAATTTAGTGGGATTTTCATAAATAGGTAATAATTTTATTTTTCTTAAATAACTCCCATAACGAATCAGTTGATTATGCCCACAATGATGACATTTTTCTATTTCTCTTTCCCAGCTGGCATGAATAATATGATATTTAATATGATGTTGTACGTCTTGAGTTAGCCAATTTTCTGGAAATTCAAATTCTTCTTCCAATTTCAATAATTTTCTGGTATTCTTATCCATGTGAAGCACCTCTTTACTATTTTGTCTCAACTTATAGTTTACTGGTTTGCTTCACTTTTTTCTATAAAAAAATAATCGTGTTGGCGAACTTTTTTGTTCACCAACACGATTTATTGTACACCCATATTCTTCTCTATTTTAGACTAGGACTACAATAAATAGGGGGAATAGTTAGACAATATTGTCCAACTATTCCCCCTATTAACGTCTAATACTATACACAAAAAATCACATAAATCATCATTACTCCTATTTTGCATTTTTGTTCATCAGTATTAGCCTAGACTTATATACTTATCATTCTAACGAATAACCACGTCTAATTGAGAAGTTAAAGCGTCTGTCACATTTGTCATTGCACGATTAATATCTTCTTCAACTAATGTTGCCTCTACATTTAAGAATGTTAATCTATACGCTAAAGATTTTTTTCCTGGTTCAATCCCAATACCACTGTAAGAATCAAATAATTGTATATCACTTAAATATTTGCCTGATGCTTGAGTCAATATACGCACAATATCTTGATGTTCAACTTTTTCATTGACTAGTAAAGCAATATCTCTTGTCATACTTGGATATTTCGGTACAGTTGTTTGAACTAATTTAGCTTTTTCCAGCATCTGAATTGGATCAATACTCAATTCTGCTACATAAGTATCTGGTAAATCATATTGTTTAGCCAAATGCGGATGAATTTGTCCAACATATCCAACAATATGATTATCCAATACAATATGAGCTGTACGTCCTGGATGCATCTGTTCTTTCTGAACAGCTTGATAACTGATTTTGTCATATACTCCAATACCTTTAAAATAGGCATCTAAAGTTCCTTTAATATCATAATAATCTACTCGTTCATCTTTTCCATACCATGATTTTTGTTGACGATTTCCTGTTAATAATAACGCAATATGTTCTTCTTCGTATGGTTGCTCATTATCATGAGTTGCATAAAATACACGACCAGTTTCATATAAAGCTAAATTTGTACAATTTCTTGCTATATTGTATGCAGCAATATCAAGTAAACCTGTGACTAAACTACGTCTAAGTACACTTCTCTCCTCACTCATTGGTAAAGCTAATGTTGTTTCTCCTCGGTTTTCAATCGCCAATATCCCTGACTTTTGTAAAGATGTTAAAGAATATCCAATAGTTTGCGTATACCCAAAACTTTCCAAAAGGCGATTAGACAAGCGTAAAAAGTGTCTTAACGGACTTAAACCACCACTAATTGATGGAGTAGTTGGTAACGTTGATGGAAGATTATCATATCCATAAATCCGTGCCACTTCCTCAATCAAATCGGCTTCTATACTAATATCCCAACGTCTTGGTGGAACAGACACTTCATATTCTCCATTAATAGAATTAACATCAAACCCTAAGCGAGAAAAAATATCTGTTACTTCGTCATCTGTTAGCTTAGTTCCCAACACACGATTCATTTTAGATAATGACGTCTTAACTTGTATTGGACTAAGATTAGTATGATTTACACCTTGAATACCTGTTACCACTTTTCCATTAGACAACTCTGCAATCATTGCACTTGCTTGCTCAAGAACATGTTGAATTAAAGATAAATTTATCCCTTTTTCAAAACGTACACTTGCCTCACTTCTCAAATTCAAACGTTTAGACGTTGCTCTAATCTGTTTTGCGTTAAACACAGCTGCCTCTAAAGCAACAATCGTTGTATTTTCTGTAATTTCTGTGTCTAATCCACCCATAATCCCTGCTAAAGCAATAGGTTTATCTGCTGATGTAATCACGATGTCTTCTACATCTAACTCACGAGAAACTGCATCTAAGGTCACAATAGTTTCTTGAGGTTTAGCATCTCTGACAACAACATGTTTATTAGGTAAAGTATGATAATCAAACGCATGTAGTGGTTGTCCATATAACATCAACATATAATTTGTAACGTCTACTACATTATTGATTGGACGTACACCAACAGACATTAATTTCATTTGTAGCCACAATGGGCTAGGTTGAACGGTAACATCTTTAATGATACTCATATAATATGCTGAACAATTCTTGCTATTTTCTACATCAACTTGAATATACTGACTAGCACAATCTTCTATTTTATGTGCAGATTTCAGCGGAATTTGTGGCTGCTGATTATAGATAGCACCTACTTCGTATGCTGTTCCATAGACACTAAGAGCATCTGCACGATTAGGTGTAATAGACAATTCTAACACCGTATCATCTAAACATAAGTATCGGATAATATCTTCTCCTATTGGAGCATCATCTGGCAAAATATAAATCCCATTAGCACACTCTTTAGGAATAACTTGACTTGAAAAACCTAATTCTTCCAAAGAACAAAGCATACCATGTGACTCTTGCCCTCGTATTTTTCCTTTTTTAATTTTAATATTGTCTTTAATACGAGCACCTGGTAAGGCGACAATAACTTTTTGATGTGGCTCAACATTCGGAGCACCACATACAATTTGTAGTGTTCCATTTTCTGAATGCTCTGTTCCTACATTTACTTGGCAAATATGCAAATGATCAGAGTCTGGATGATTAATAACACTTAAGGTTTCACCAACAACAAGTTTTTTTAATCCTTGCCCAATAGATTTTACCGACTCAATTTCAATGCCTGTTACTGACATTTTATCTGCCAATTCCAAAGCTGAAACAGACAATGTTAAATACTCTTGTAACCACTGATATGAAATATACATATTATGCTTCTCCTTCCAATAATGTTTTAAATTGATTTAAAAATCGGACATCATTTTGATAAAAATGACGAATATCATCTACTCCATATTTTAGCATTGTAAAACGTTCTAATCCTAATCCAAAAGCAAAGCCACTATACTGTGTGGAATCCACGCCCGACATTTCTAATACATTTGGATGCACCATGCCGGCACCTAACACTTCAATCCAGCCAGTTTTTTTACATACTGAGCAACCTTGTCCAGAACATTTAAAACAGCTCACATCAACTTCAACAGACGGTTCTGTAAATGGGAAATAACTAGGTCTTAATCGAATAGAACGCTCCTCTCCAAACATATATTTTGCAATCACTTCTAAAGTACCTTTCAAATCTCCCATTGTAATGTGTTTATCAATCACCAATCCTTCAATTTGTTGAAATTGATGTGAATGTGTTGCATCATCATCATCACGACGATAAACTTTTCCAGGACTAATCATTTTTAAAGGTCCTTTTGAAAAATCATGTTTCTCCATTGTTCTTGCTTGAACTGGAGATGTTTGTGTACGCAATAACACTTCACTAGAAATATAAAACGTATCTTGCATATCACGTGCAGGATGTTCTTTTGGTAAATTCATTTTTCCAAAATTATATAAATCAACTTCAACTTCTGGTCCTTCAACAACTTGATACCCCATACTAATAAACAAATCTTCCAAGTCTTCTAAGACACGCGTTAAAATATGTTTCGTTCCCATTCTCACTTCTCTGCCGGGTAAACTAATATCTATTGTTTCTTTTTTTAAGCGTTCTTCTAATTGACACGTTTCAACATATTGCTTAGTTTCCTCTATAGCCTCATTAATAGCTGTTATGATTTTATTAATCAACTGCCCTAAAATTGGCTTGTCTTCTGGTAAAGCATCTTTTAATTGTTGACGTGCTTGCACAATTTCTCCACGTTTTCCAAGCAATTCACTTTTCAATTCATTAACTGCTTTCATGCGTTCTTCTGGTTCTAAAGCATTAATCTGTTGTATTCTTTCAACTATTTTGCCTTGCATCGTTTCTAATGTTTTTATTAAACTCATTGTCTTCTCCTTTTCTATTAAATAGTTTATTTAGCATATATACAAAAAACGTCCTTCAATAGAATTCTCTATTAAAGGACGTTTTACCGTGGTACCACCTTTATTCAACAAGCAAAACATTTGCCTATTCTCAAACCAATAACGGTGGCTACCGATCACTTTTTCAATAATTTATTTATCCCAAGTGCAACTCCAAGAGTGAAACATAACAACTATATAGAATTTGCTTTCAGCTATGCAAATCTCTCTGTACTATACCTTATTGTTAATGACTCTCATCATTGTTTTTCTTTATTATTCGTCTATACCAATCCACTGACCAGCCCAAGATTTCAAAGGTTGCATAGCTAAGCCTAGGGCTTTTCCTTTTTCAGTTAAACGATATGTGGATATTATTTTACCCTCATGCATCACATTTTTCTCAATAATCTGCTCATGCTCTAATTCTCTTAGTCTTTCCGTTAACATACGATCACTTACACCCTCAATTTCTCTTGCGAGTTCTGAAAAGCGGCAATCTTTTTGATGAAGCACTTCAATAATCAATCCATTCCAACGTTTCCCTAAAATATTAATAATTTTTTCATATTTCGGACAAATACATTGGTTTTGTGGAGCATGCTCTATTTCGTAATCAAATATATCTTTCATCATTAGGACACCTTATCTACATGGTCAAAATCTACTTCAGCTATAGTTTGGCGACCAAACATTTCTACCATAACTTTCAATTTTAATTTTTCACTATCAATTTCTTCAATTTTACCTGTCATGCCATTAAACGCACCGTCTAAAATCATAACGATTTCTCCGACTTTAAAGTCATTATGTTGACGTAAACTAATTCCCATACGATGCAATACTGTTTCAACTTCTTCTGGCAATAAAGGTGTAGGTTTACTTCCTGCTCCATGAGAACCGATAAATCCTGTTACTCCAGGAGTATTACGCACTACATACCATGCTTGATCAGACATAATCATTTCCAATAATACATACCCAGGAAACGTTTTATCCATGACAACTTTTTCTTTTCCATTTTTCATTTCAACAACTTCTTCTTCAGGCACAACAACACGGAAAATATAATCTTCCATTCCCATACTTTGAATACGTGATTCTAAGTTTGCTTTAACTTTATTTTCATAGCCTGAATAAGTATGCAATACATACCATAACTTCTCTTGTTCAAGGACGTCCATAATTTTCTCCTCTTCTCTCTTTTTTCACCACTATAAAAAACCTCTAAAAAGAGGCTTTATTCAATTGTAGTATAGCACTATTTCATGAAATATTCAAATGATTTAACAGTTCTTGATATTTCTTTCCAGTTGCCGTAATGGTTAATTGACGGTAGGTATCATGTTCAAAAACACGTTCTATATATATATCTAAATGTTCAGTTGGTAAATCATCTTGGATAAACTCGCTCCATTCTACAACAGAAACACCGTCTCCTTCAAAATACTCTATCAATCCTAATCCTTCGCCGCCTATATCCTCTAAACGATACATATCCATGTGGTATAAAGTCAACACACCTGTATCATACTCTTTAATTAGTGTATACGTCGGACTTTTTATCGTTTGACTCACACCTAATCCTTGCGCTAACCCTTTTGTAAATGTTGTTTTCCCTGCACCAAGTTCACCATGCAAAAGAATAACCATGCCCATTTTTAACTCTTTTGCCAACTTACTTGCCCACGCTCTCAATTCCGTTTCAGATTGTACAATCATCTTTACATTAGACATTATTTGAATTCTTCCATGTTCATTGGGCCATTAATTGCTTCTAAATCAGGTAAAAGACCACGAACGATTGGTGGACCTTGAATTAAAGATTCATAAGCAGGTAAAATATCATCATGTACACGCATTAAAGTTTTCAAATACACTTCCCCATCTCCTGCTAAAAATAAACGATAATATCCTGTATGACTTTCGTTTAACTGATTAATTAATTCAAGAACCTCAGCACGTCTTTGATAATCTTTAACAAAGCTAGCATAGCGATAAGTTAATTGAATATCCGTTTTATCAACGTATGCTTGAAAAATCATTTCCATACGTAAAATATGTGTCGGACTCAATGTAAAATCAACATGATACAACACCAATTCATCTGAAATCATTACTTTCTGGACAGGCACTTTTTTTTCAGCAAATAGCGCATCAAATTTTTCCATTACAGTTGTCATAATAGTCTCCTCTAATCATCTTATATACTCTAAACTTATACTTACAGTCTTATTTTAGCATATCACACATTGGATATCTAGCCTTAATCTCCATCTATTCCACGCATCTTTTACCAACTTTCCCTTTATATTCACAAAATAAGCCGTGCAATCATGCTCACTCTATCCTTCACAATATAACTAGTGCTTTCTAATTAGTATAAAAACAACTTATAAAAGCATTCCAAAAAATTAGACAACTTCCTCTTTACTTAAATATACCCATTTTTAATATCTAGTCATTAGACTATTAAAAATAATTAATCTATGTAGAGAGTTAACCAGTAAAAAAACTTACGGCATCATCTTAATAAATAACTATTCAATTTGTTTTTTCTTTATAAAAAACAAATTGAATAGTTTTTCTTAATTTAAAGAGTATACGCTAAATCGTGTTGATGAACGAAAATCATTCCCCAACACGATTGACTTGATATGACTAAGTGATTTAATCTATCAACCATAAAATTTTTTGACATATACATCATTCATATTGTCATGTGTCTATAAAAACAAACTATTATAATAAGCTCATTAATTCAATATCTGGATACTTATCGGCAAACCAACGTTCAGCAAAACTATTTTCAAACAAAAATACTGGATTTCCAAAACGATCCCGTGCTAACAAATTACGGCTAGAACTCATGTTTGGATCTAAATCTTCCTCTTTAATCCAACGTGCAATTTTATTTCCCATTGGACTCATCACAACTTCTGAATTATACTCATTCAATAAACGATACTGAAATACTTCAAATTGTAATTGCCCAACTGCACCTAAAATATAATCTTCTGTATGGTACGTTTTATATAATTGAATGGCACCTTCTTGAACTAACTGCTCTACACCTTTATGGAATGATTTTTGTTTCATGACATTTTTAGCCGTTACTTTCATAAAAATTTCTGGAGTAAATTGCGGCAATGCCTCAAATTGAACGGCTTTTTTACCAGAATAAATAGTATCTCCTATTTGGAAATTTCCTGTATCATAAAGACCAATAATATCTCCTGCTACAGCTGTTTCCACACTTTCACGACTATCTGCCATAAATTGTGTCGTATGCGATAATTTCATTTTTTTATTTGTTCGCCCAACTGTTACATCCATTCCCGGAGTAAATTCACCTGAACAAATGCGAACAAATGCAATTCTATCACGATGAGCTGGATTCATATTGGCTTGAATTTTAAAGATAAATCCTGTAAATTCTGGCTCATCTGGATTTACCAATTGTCCATCTGCTGTTTTAGTGGCTTTAGGTTTTGGTGCAAAATCAACATAAGCATCTAAAAATGTTTGTACACCAAACCCCGTCAAAGCTGATCCAAAAAAAACTGGTGTCAGCTTCCCATCAGCAATCGCCTCGGGAGAAAACGTATTTCCTGCTTCATCTAATAGCATGATGTCCTCTAATGTTTGCGTGTATAAAGAAGACTGTTTAAACGCATAATCACCGTCCACTTCTCCATTGTCATTCAATGGCAAGTAATCATTATCTCCATTTTCTTGAGGGCGTGTTAATTCAACACGTTTATTGTATCGATCATACAATCCTAAAAAGCCTTTTCCCATACCCATTGGCCAATTCATTGGGTAAGCCTCAATACCTAAAACTTCCTCTAATTCAGCAATTAATTCTAACGGCTCACGTCCATCACGATCAAGTTTATTAATAAATGTAAAAATAGGAATTCCACGCATACTACATACTTCAAACAATTTCTTTGTCTGAGGCTCAATCCCTTTGGCACTATCAATAACCATGACGGCACTATCCACTGCCATTAATGTCCTATACGTGTCTTCTGAAAAATCCTCATGTCCTGGTGTATCCAAAATATTAATCCGCTTATTATCATAATCAACTTGCATAACCGAACTCGTTACGGAAATACCACGTTGTTTTTCAATCTCCATCCAGTCTGATTTAGCAAATTTTCCTGTTTTTTTCCCTTTAACCGTTCCAGCTTGGCGAATAGCTCCCCCATATAATAGCAATTGTTCTGTAATAGTTGTCTTCCCTGCGTCTGGGTGGGAAATGATAGCAAAAGTTCGACGCTTATTAATTTCTGTCTGCAAATTCACGTTTACTACTCCTCATTAAAAATTTATATACTCCTTACAACAAGCCAATTCATGTGTTGTGTATTCTACTTAATTGATTATGTTCAAACAGTAGTTACTCATCAAAAGATGCACCCTGATGTAAAGTGCATAAAATATGGATAATTTTTTGGCTTTCATACAGTATCTTAGCATTTTTTACAGTAAAATGTCTATTCTGAAAAATAAATCTTTATTATTTTTCAAAAATATACTATAATAAGTATAGTGATTCCACCGAAAGAAGTGATTTTATGAAATTAATCAATATTACCAATAGTAATCCCCAGCTAGTCAAAGAGCAACTTGCACACACAGATGCACATCTAGTAGAATTATATTCTCTAGGACGTACAACAGTTATTTATACTGATGCAAAAACACATAGTAATTTGATTATTCTGAATAAAAAAAGAAGTATTAAAACTGCTGAAATTGATTTCGTTCTTTCAAAATTATTCAAAACAGACAGGAATGATTCACGTTTAGAATTTATTCATTGTAATGATTTTATTGAAATTTCATTAGATAAATAATCCCAAAAGGAGAGAAACCTCTCCTTTTTATTGTTAGGAGGACAACACATGCACATTAATGACTGGATAAACAGACTACACTTAGAACCTCATCCAGAAGGTGGCTATTTTAAACAAACCTATAAATCTTTAGAAACAACTCAATTAAGTGACGGTAGACTTCGTTTTTTATCAAGTTCCATTCTATTTCTATTAACTTCTAGTAACCCATCTCATTTTCACAGATTAAAATCTGATGAAATATGGTACTATCATCATGGTCATCCTCTTACTATTCATTTGTTACACCCAAACGGCACCTATCAACAAGTCATACTTGGCTTAGATCACCACCTACAATATAAAGTGCCTAAAGGAACTATCTTTGGTTCCACCGTCAATAGTACAAATCCAGACGATTTTGCTATTGTAAGTTGTAGTGTTACACCTGCATTTGAATACGCAGACTTTGAACTATTTACAAAAGAGCAACTTTATGCACTCTATCCTAACCATGCCGAAATTATTAACACTCTAACGTATGACTAATCTTTTTAATACGCTTAAACAATGCAAATAAATCATGTTGGTAAATTATCTGTTCACCAACATGATTATTTTTATATGATTAAGTGAAATAACTCTGTTTCTTATCCGCATCATTTGATAAAGTTCCATAACTAATAGCTATTTTTTGTATAATCAAAAATTATAGATTTTATTTCATATTTAAAAAATGAATAAATCGGGGTTAGAAAAAACGTGTTGATATTTACCGACACATTTTTTTACTCACTATTAAAACAATATACACTACTCCAACTATTTAATAGCCTTATATTTGCCACCAAATTGATCAATAATCCCATGCTGATTGTTGACTGTAAATAAAAATAAATCTTCTGCTTGCATATTATCTTTCTCAAGATATTTTCCTTTTTCTTTATTCCATTCCATTTTTACTTACCAAGTACTATGCGTAGCATTAGATGCTTCAATGGTAGGATTATAAAACACTATATATACTTACCCGTATCTTGCCTGATAGCTCGGAACACCTTGTTTAAATCCTCTTAAAGTCACTTGCCCTTTTTCAGCATCTTCTTTATAAAAGTCTAGTGCATTTTCATCTAAAAGTCAATACAAGTCATATCTAGAAGATAAGTATTTACTAACTGTTTCTAAGCGAACTATTTTCTTAATATCTAAACTGACAACTACTTTATCTTCTTCAAATGTAATACTTTGGATAGTTGTGTTTTTATCAACACTTTCAAGCTTACCATTCTTAAACGCATTCTCATTTACGTCAGACACCTGTTTGGAGCATACCCCTGATAAAACAACACTTATTAATATAAACAACATATATAATTTTTTCATAATCCATCTCTTGATTACTTTAATTTGTTTAATCACTTTAATTAGGTATATCCAAAGACAACATACTACTGTCCATTCTTTCTGTCAATACATTTTATCATATTTATTTTATTTTTTTTATGCTATTCAAACAATTTAGTTAAATTTTTATATTTATCTTTACTTATTTATTCACTAATTTTAAGTTATGCTAAAGAGGTTACGCATTTATTCGCATAACCTCTTTAGCATGTGGCTTTTAAATACCTAAAATGTTGTGCTAGATAATGTATACTATCTATTAATCTGCCCTATCCAATGTTCAATAATACTTAATGTTTTAGGCATATATTTTCCAAAACAATACATGTGGTCTGCACCTGTAATAGATACTAAAAGTGATTTAGGATAGTTTATAGCCGTTTTTCTAGCAATAGCTGAGACTGTCATTTTATCGTTTGAACCAGTTATAATTAAAACTGGACATGTGATTTTAGTATAATCAACGTAGGCTGCTTTTTCCTTATCAAAAAACGGCAGTGCCATTTGCGTATATACTAGCCCTGATTCTGGAACGAGAGTTGAAAAAATTTTTTCTTTCGCTTCATACTCTTGCTCGTTCATACAGTATGTAAAAAATGGTTTCTTATAAGGTGGCATGGGCTTTTTCCAAAATCCCCAACGTAAAAAATGTTTAATAAAACTTTTTACCATGCTTGGATAAAATGCAAATATATCTGGAGTTGGAGCAGGCCCCATTAAAATCATTCCTTTTACTCTCGTGCGAGCAGCAACTAGTTGTGCAATCAAACACCCTAAAGAATGTCCTAATATGATGGGTTCATCATCTAATTGTCCAATGTAGTCTACTAAATCATTCACATAATCTGTCAAGCTTACTGTTCCCACTTTTTCAAAACATTCCTCATAAGACAAATCATGATACCTTAAACTTGGTGTATGTACCGTTAAATGATAGTCTTCTAATTTTCTTGCAAATTCTCCCCACGTGTTCCCATTGCACCATGTACCATGGATTAATACGATATGTTTTGTCATTTTCCTAGTCCTTTTCACTTGAATTTTAATGATGCTTTCATACTTTATAAAAGCTAAAAACAACACTACATAAAAGATATTGTTTTTTTCAAACAGCATTTTTTCTTCTCTGTATAGGCTTAATATAAAGTCACATCACATTTTTCTCTATTTTAAAAATGTGATGTGATTTTTTCTATTATATTGTCAACACTCTGAGTAAGAAAGAGATTCTTCCTCACTTTTTTGTTATCATATAAGATAGCTCATGTTTAATTCACTAGCACGATGTATCTATTTGGTTAAATTGTACAACTTTCACAGTTATTACTTCCAATTTCTTCTGAATTTTCAGTAAATGTACGTACATAATAAATAGATTTCACACCTTTTTTCCATGCATAATAACGCAAAATATTCAAATCTCTAGTTGTCATCTTAGATGTGCGTCCTTTTTTCCATTCATACATGCCTTCTGGAATATCTGATCGCATAAATAGCGTTAAACTCATGCCTTGATCAATATGTTTTTGTGCCACAGCATACACATCAATTACTTTACGCATGTCAATGTCATAAGCTGATTTATAATACGGCAGTGTATCATTAGATAAATAAGGTGCAGGATAATAAGTTTTTCCTGTTTTCTTTTCTTGACGTTCTTCAATAAGACGTGTAATAGGATGTAGACTCGCTGTCGCTTCGTTTACATAACTAATTGATCCTGTTGGTGCAATCGCTAATCTATTTTGGTGATATAAACCATGCTCATGAATATCCGCTTTTAATTGTTCCCAGTCTTTAATGGTTGGTATGCCAACATGTTCAAATAATTTCTTCACTTTATCAAATTGGAATACAAACTCGCCTTGCGTATACGTATCAAAATATTCGCCCGTATAATATTTAGAACGTTCAAAATTATAGAAACTTTCTCCACGTTCTTTTGCAATGGTATTACTTGCCTTAAGTGTATAATAATTCAGTGCTAAGAAATACGCATCAGTAAACTCAATAGATTCTGGGCTACCATATTCCATTTGGTTTAAGGCAAACATCCCATGTAGATTCATAGCACCCAAACCAATTGTATGAGCTTTATCATTCCCATTTTTTACAGTTGGAACAGATACAATACTAGAAGAATCCGTTACATAGGTTAAAGCACGTACCATTGTTTCCACAGATAAGCCAAAATCTGATGAGGCCATTAAATTAGGAATATTGGTAGAACCAAGATTACAACTAATATCAGTTCCCATAACTTCATATTCTTGTGCATCATTGATAACAGAATATTGTTGTACTTGCAAAATTTCAGAGCATAAGTTACTCATAATAATTTTCCCGTCAATAGGATTAGAGCGATTTGCCGTATCAATATTCACAATGTAAGGATACCCTGATTCCTGTTGCAATTTACTAATTTCATTTTCTAATTCACGTGCTTGAATTTTTGATTTTTTTATGCGAGGGTTATTCACTAAATTATCATATTCTTTTGTAATATCCACATAAGAAAATGGTCTACCATACTCACGTTCAACATCATAAGGACTAAATAAATACATAATACTGTCTTTTGCCACTAATTCATAAAACTTGTCTGGTACAACTAAGCCAAGAGAAAGTGTTTTAACACGTATTTTTTCATCAGCATTTTCTTTTTTAGTTGATAAAAAGGACACAATATCCGGGTGAAATACGTTTAAGTAAACAGCACCTGCTCCATTACGCTGTCCCAATTGATTAGAGTAACTAAAGCTATCTTCTAATAATTTCATGACCGGAACAATACCACTTGAAGCATTTTCAATTTTTTTAATTGGATCTCCTGCTGCACGAATATTGCTTAACGAAACCCCTACGCCTCCACCGATACGGGAAAGTTGTAAGGCACTATTGATTGCTCTACCAATACTATTCATATCATCTGTCACTTGAATAAGGAAACATGACACCAATTCTCCACGTCTTTTACGTCCTGCATTTAAAAATGTGGGTGTTGCTGGTTGATAGCGTTGATGAATCATTTCAGTAGCCAACTGACTAGCTAATTTTTCGTCCCCATTAGCTAAATATAACGCACAAAATACAATTCTATCTTCATAACGCTCCAAATAACGTTTACCATCATTTGTTTTCATCGCATATTGTGTATAAAACTTAAATGCTGCCATAAATGATTTAAATCTGAATTTTTTCCGATATGTTACTGTCATCAACTCTTTAACAAATTCTCGACTGTATTTGTCTAAAAAGTCTTTCTCTAAATAGTCGTGATCAATTAAATAATCTAATTTTTCATCTAATGTATAGAAAAATACAGTATTTGGATTAACATGCTCTAAAAAGTATGCACGTGCAGCTTCTTTATCTTTATGCATAGGAATTTTTCCGTCTACAGGACGATTTAATTCATTATTTAATTTGAAGTAAGTGACTTCATGCATTTGATTAACAACTTTTGGTTTATCCAAGTTCATTCACCTTTTCCTTAAAAAATTTCACATCATAGTCTGATCCTTGAAACTCAAACAGATGCAACAAAGGCACATGATAGTCTTGTGCCAAGTCTTTTGCAGTAAAGCAAAATAATGTGTTAAAATTTCGATTCCCTCCACCTGCAACACCTTTTAAATAAGATTGATTATGCCCTGTTTCAATAAAATCATTTAAAATACTTGTTGCTTCTTTTTCATAGGTCGGTGCTACAATCACATAAGGTTCATAAATTTCTTGAAAAGCATTGTCTAATGTGATTTCAAGACTATCCATGCCTAATTTTTTAACAAATTTTCTTGTTTGCCCTGTCATAGACATATATACAATTTTCATGTTGTCACACCTCCATTACTCTTAAAACATTATAGCAACCCTAAACATGTTTTTCAAGAAAAACACACAATATATTGTGTGTTATTTTTAAAACTATTCAATATATCGTATGAATTCCTTGTTTTTTTCTTTATCTACATTGAACGTATTAAACTTTTTTAGTGAAATAGCATGAAACCAATGCTGTTCACATGATTTCGTGCTATTTTAAATTTTACTCAACATGATGTACATATCATTAATTTAAAACAATTGAATGGTATGTATTTTCTCCTGCTCTTTTATAGACAACTAATTCTGTACCTCGAACCGTTTCTACTCGAATTTTCACAGATAATTCGCTAGCAGAATAAGTCATACCTGCTTGTTCAACTAAAAACTGTTCAAATGCAATCATTTCAGCTTGTCCATAAAATTGCGTAGTAATTTTAATATCTAGCTCACTCATAGCGCCGTCAGTAAATGTTGCATTCCCAACAATCCCATTTAAGTTTGGGAAAAATTTTTCTACATTACGTTTAAATGCTATAAATACACTAGATTCTTCAGTTTTATCTGTTTCAAGCGGAAAAACCCGTTTTTGTAACTTTGTATTGCTCCATTTAGATACACTTGTTCCACTATTTGATGTAGCTGTAGCAAAATAAGTTCCATGAGATAACCCATTATCAACAGATTGCTTAAATAGTCCAAACATAATTGGAATAGAATCAAATCCTTCTTTGGCACGTAAGAGCGGCAATAATTGGTTAACTATTTCTTTTCCTTTTGCCAGCAATTCCTCATCTGTTAAAGTCGCACTTGCTGTTGTTTTAGGGTTTAACGCTAGTCCAATACTTACTCCAGAAAACTCATAATTGCCATTATTTAAAATCATGTAGTCTTGCTCTAAAATTGTACTAATCAACATATTATTTTCTTGCTTACTATTTAACCCATTAGGATTTTCTTGACTTTTTACGGCTAACCAATGATTAATCTCTTCATTCGTAATAAATTGACCTTCAATAAAATAAAATTGAGATGGATTGAACTCTGATTTTGATAAATTCATTAACCCTATTTCAAATGCAGAAATATTTTCAACTGTAGCTAGTTCCAACGTATATCCTCGTGTTGATGACGTACGGTATTTTCCATCAATAAACAGCATACGATAATCCCCTGATTGATTAGCTATCGTTGATGTTACTGCATCTGTTTGTTTTTTATCACGTGTTACTTCACTAGTATTTTTTTGTGTACACGCACTCAAAAGTGCTATCGTACACAAAAATAATACACTTTTTTTAATCATTCTCACATTCAATCTCCTAACTTCCTGTACATTTCCATTTCTTATGTATTATATCATATCTTCTATAGCATTCCAAAAAAATAATGATGAAAAAACGAACGGAAAAAATTGAAAATCAATGAAAGCTGTATAGTATCTGCACATTATAACTTGTCGTCAAATTATATTGGTAAACAACTTAATGATATAAAATAATCGTGTTAGCGAACACTTTTTGTCCACCAACACGATTTCTTGTAAACTCCACTTTACATGCCGAAGCTACACAGTTTTAAAGTCACTTCTTAAAAATGTTTTTTAACTTCTAAGAAAGTCATTTACATATTATTTTGTTCTAGTATCTCTTTCAATTTAGCCTCGTCCCAAATGTCAATATTTAAACGTTGTGCTTTTTCTAGTTTACTTCCTGCTTGTTCACCTGCAATCACTAAATCTGTTTTAGAAGATACACTATTAGTCACTTTCCCCCCTAGATTAGTAATGTATTCAATGGCTTGATCTCGATTAAGATACTCTAGTTTCCCTGTTAACACAATCGTTTTGCCCGAAAAAACAGTTTGCTTTTGATCTAGGTTTTCTTTACTCAATCCTAAATATGTAAAGTTGACTTGTGCCTGTTTTAATTTGTCTAATAATCGTTTAACTTCTGGTAAATCAAAATAGTTTTGAATACTTTCAGCAACAACCACACCAACACCTTCAATTTTTGCTAATTCTTCTTGAGTGGCACTCACTAGATGTTCAAGTTGTTCAAAATGTTTTGCTAATTCACTAGCTTGCTTAACACCAACATGACGAATACCTAATCCAAATAGCAACCTTTCTAAAGAATTTTTCTTGCTAGCATGAATAGATTCTAATAGTTTATTTGCTGATTTGTCTTTTATTTTATCTAATCCAATTAAATCATCATACGTCAATGTATATAAATCAGCCACATCTTGAACAAGTTGGGCATCAAACAACTTAGCACTGACTTTATCGCCCAAACCTGTAATATTCATGGCTTGTCTTGATACAAAGTGTGCTAAACTAGCACGAATTTGTGCAGAACAATGTGGATTGATACATCTTAGAGCAACTTCATCTTGTAAGTGAACTAAGTGACTGTGACATTCTGGACAATGCGTTGGAATAGAATAAGGTTGGCTATCGGTTGGACGCTTATTCAAATCAACCAGTTTAACTTCTGGAATAATATCCCCTGCCTTATGAATAATAACGGTGTCTCCAATACGAATATCTTTTTCTAAAATTAAATCTACGTTATGTAAACTTGCTCGTTGTACAGTTGACCCTGCAATAAATACAGGTTCCATTATAGCCGTTGGCGTAACTACTCCTGTTCGCCCAAGTGTCCACTCAATATCAAGAACTACCGTTGTAGCCTCTTCAGCCGGAAATTTGTATGCAATAGCCCATTTAGGTGCTTTATTGGTAAAACCAATACGCTCTCTTTGGTTAAAGTCGTTCACTTTAACGACAACTCCGTCAATATCATACGCTAAATTAGAACGTTTCTGCATCATATCTTCGATAAAGTTCCAAACTTCATCAATATTTTGACACAATTTAGTTTCCTGATTTGTTTTTAAACCTGCTTGTTTTAATGCATTTAATAATTCGACTTGAGATGTCACATTATCCATTTGACCAGCATACAAAAACATATCTAATTGACGTGATGCTGCAATCTTACTATCTAACTGACGTAAACTCCCAGCTGCTGCATTTCTAGGATTTGCAAAAACAGCTTCTCCTTGTTCTTCTCTTTGTCCATTCAAATCTAAAAATGCCTGCTTAGGCATGAAGCACTCTCCACGTGCTTCCAATGTTAAAGGTGTCTGCAATCTTAATGGGATAGAGGAAATTGTTTTAATATTATGTGTAATATCCTCTCCTGTTATTCCATCTCCACGTGTTGCTCCTTGCACTAAAATACCGTCTTGATATTTTAAAGATACTGCCAATCCATCAATTTTTAATTCACACGTATAGCGTATATCTTCTTGACAGAGTTCTTTCATGCGTTTATCAAATTCTTGTAATTCTTCATAAGAAAAAGCATTTCCTAAACTTAACATCGGACTATCATGCTGTACTTTTGTAAAACTCTCTAATACTTGACCTCCTACTTTTTGCGTAGGGGAATCAAGTGTTAAATAATGTGGATAGTCTTGCTCCAACTGTTCTAATTCACGGTATAGACGATCATAAGTTTCATCAGGCACACTCGGATTATCCAATACATAATAGGCATAATTATAGTTTTGTAAAAGTTCTTTTAATTCATGTATCCGTTGCTTTATTTGTTGTGGCATATTTTACTCCTTGCTGATTTATCCTCTTTAAAATCTTACTCATTTTACCATTTTTCACCTAAGATTTCATGCAAAAAAATTCATCTATAAGATGAATGGAGGTAAAATCTACTATTATCCGAGTTTCATAATAACTCTGCCTATGTTATAAACATCTCCAACAAAACTAAATACACCACATAAAACATTATACAGAGAAATTGTTTTTTAACATAAAATCTACCTTTTTTATTTTTCTCATTATAAAGTAAATACAAATACATCAAGATAAGAAAAAATAACATGTTTAACCAAATCAAAAGTCTAATAAATTGATAATTACCTTCATTTTTTATCAAACAAACCATACATTACAGTAACACCTAAAAAAATCGCCGGAACTTTAACATACCAAATGAACTCTTTATTAAACAAAAGTGCTCCTAAAAAACTAAATAGGCAGAAAATAAACGTTGTTATAAATATTTTTTTATAGTTCATTAGAAATTTATTCTCCCATTATAACAATTCCACTAAACGATAAACCAACTAAACCACTAATCACATATTTTTTTAATTTCTTATTCATAAACATTTACTCCTTGGTAAAATAAATAATAAAAAGCAGGTTTATAACTAAAATTAAATATACATCGGTATCTCTTTCTTTCAAAAAATCTAATAATACTTAATGAAAGTATAGCACATAAAACGCAGAGTGCCCAGTCAAATTTGTAAATCGTATGTGCCTTTGATTTTGAGAAATTTACAAATCAAAATCATGTCAACAAACTTTTTGTTCACCAACACGGTTTACTATGCACCAAAAAATTGCGAGAAATCTTCGTTTATAAATGAAGGTTTCTCGCAATGTCAATATATCAGTCTAGAAAATGTTTATTTTTGTATAGATTTACACCCTGTCATCATCTATTTTTGCCCAATGTTCTTGTTCCATATCAAAGATCATATCGGCTGCATACGATAAAAATTCCTCATCATGCGATACTAGGAAAACAACGCTATCTGATTTTTTTAATGTTTTAATCAAATTAGCCACATTTTGCATATTTTCATAACATAGTCCACTTGTCACTTCATCAAAAATAAAAACTTTTTTCTGTGATAATAACGCATTTGCCATCATCACACGTTGCTGTTGCCCACCTGATAAGGTCATAGGGTGTTTATCTAACACATGCATCAATCCCAGCGTTTGACAGACCGTTTCTTTATGTAGCCGAACTAAATTCTTATCCGCACCTAATTCAATTTCTTTATTCACTGTATCTGAAAATAGTTGCATACGTACCTCTTGCAAAACAAAACTTGTCTGCTTCAAGCGTTCCTGCTCAGATAAAGATTTTCCGTTCCATAAAAACGTTCCTTTACTGTGTAACAGTCCGGCTATAGCTTTAATTAAGGTTGTCTTGCCAACCCCATTTGCCCCAACTATTCCAATAATTTGTCCAAGTGGAAATTGAATAGCTGGAAAATGTTTGATAACTGTTTGCCCATATTTTAATTGAATATCTTTTAAACATAAAGACGGCACTTTCTTATGTTGAACTTCTTGAAAAAGGTGTTTTTTTTCATCAAGACAAGCGTAGACACTATCCAAAAGTGGCGAGCGTAGTCCTTGGTGATGAAAAAAATCATTAGACAATGTCAATATTGTCTGCTTATCCCATTGTTGTACTAATGTGCCTCGTTCAAAATATAAATATTTATCTGCAACATCTCGTAAATAAGCTAAACGTTGTTCAGCAATAATAATCGTAATACCTGCTCGTTTTAATTGTTCAATAGTTTCTTTAATAATATCTACACCATGTTTATCTAAATTGGCTGTAGGTTCGTCCATTACAATCATATAAGGTTGTTGCATAAGTGCCGTAGCAATAGCTACCTTTTGCCGTTGTCCACCTGAAATATGATACAAACTATGATGAAGAAGATGATCTAACTGAAATTTTTTGACAATTTGATGTAACCTACACTGAATGACATCTACCGGCAACCCTTGGTTTTCACACGGAAAAACAAGTTCGTCCTCAATAATATCATGAAAAAATTGTGTGGATGGATTTTGAAATACCGATCCTACTGAATACGTACTATCCTCAATACTAATGTGTCCTAGAGGCTGATGATTTATCCATGCTTGTGCTTGCAATGTTCCCTCGTAGTATTCAGGAATTAACCCATTAATTAATCGCAAAAATGTGCTTTTTCCACTCCCACTCTTCCCACAAAGTACTACGCATTCACCTTGCTTTATTTCTACATCACTTATGGAAAACGTCATATCTTGATTTGTACTGTACTGAAATGTTAGTTCTTTAATCGTAATCATTAACTTCTCCACTCTATTATTAAAATATATGCACACATACTCAAAAAGACTGCTCCATCAAACCATGTATATTTAGGCTGATGATACATTGATTTTGCTTTTCCTGCAATAGATTTTGTCATAGTGGCAATGGTCAAGTCTTGGGCTGTCCGACTAGATGACATTACCAATGGAATGAGAACATATTCTCCATATTTTAGGGGAGAGCATAGCATATCTTTTCGGCTCATAAATATGCCTCGCACTTTTAAAGATTGTTGAATTGTCCGAATATCCTGCCTAATCACTGGAAAAAAGCGAAACATCACGGCAAAAGTCAACACAATCGGTTCAGGAACTCTCCACATACGTAAAGCGTTTATAAGCTGACTTATTCTTGAGGTGTGAAATAAATAATCTCCTGCCATGATACAAGGTAACATCATACGTCCCCCGACCGTCAACATAGATAAAAAGGAGTAAATAGAGCCTTGTGTTTGATCTAATATCACATCATGTAAGCTGTAAAGTAGTATAAACATTACTGTATAAATAACTGCTTTTTTCATTTTTTTTGCCAATATAAATAAACTGGCTAAACATACGATAAACACACATTCCATAATCCCCTCAACACGCTTTAACAATAAATAATTCGCAATAAAAATTAAACAAAATTTCATGCGGACATCTAAAATCATGATAATAAGCCTGCTTTTCTAAAATGCTTTTCTAGCATATATTGTCCAATAAGCCCACCAATGACACTACATACAACTAAAAGTGCAATATGCCAAACATCAAATTCAACCATAACATTTTGAATATATGCCATATCTTTTCCTTTTTCTACTAAACGTTGAACATAAGCATCTTTTGCTAACCACATAAATAAAATAGGTCCAAAATTTCCAAATGAAAAGATAATATACGATACCATGTTCGTCAATTTTTGTTTATATTTCCCGAGTTTTGCCATATAATCTGCAACGATACCACAGATTAAAAATGGTAAAAAAGATAGTGCAAAATGCCCTGATAATAGGAAGAACAGTGCCATTGTTATTCCAACTAACGTAATTGCACCAAATTTTTTAACCTTATCTATTAAAATAAAATATACTGTTCCTGAAATTAAGGCACTAAAGGCTGGAGCATATAACATATTGCCGCTATGCAATAAAATAACAGCTATCAATGTCCCTATCGCAACATGCACAAAATATAATGCAGCATACATACCTGTTGTCATTAAATCTTTTACACGTAAATTCATAAGTTATCCTCTTTCTCTTAATTTTATTAATTGTTGATTTTCAACTTTATACACAATATCCGCACACGATACGGTACTATCTCGATGCGAAATTAAAAACACGCTGCCTTTACAGTGTTGTTTCACAACATTTAAAAATGCGGCTTCATTTAATGAATCTAAAAAACTTGTCGGTTCATCAAATACATAGCACTCTGCTCCGGATAACAATGCTCTAATTAATTCCAATCTTTGTTTTTCACCAGACGAAAACAAATGACTTTGACTATTGACTAACGTATCTAAACCTTTAGGAGCTGCTAAAATTCGCTCTTTCATATAGCATTTTTCAGCAGTTTTTAAAATAATGTCATCTGGAATATCTTTTCCTAATGTCAAATTTTCACGGATAGTCTGTGAAAAAAGTTGTGGTATTTGTGGAATATACGCTATTTTCGATTGCAAATCATGACGATTAATCTGAGAAATATCTGTATCGTGAATATGAATAGTCCCTTGTGTTGTAGCATACCATTTCATAATTAATTTCATTAATGTACTTTTTCCACTCCCACTCTCCCCAACAAGACCGATTAATTTATGTTTTGGAAAATGTATCGTCTGCTGATTAAAAATAACTTGCTCTGTTTTAGGATAAGTGAAACTCATATTGTCTAGAGAAATGTCACCAATATGTTGAATGCTCTTTTCTCCACTAGTCTGTTCCTCAGGTTCGTCTAACAAATTAAAAACATCTTCAGCCGCTTTAAGTGCTTTTTTTAATCCGAATGGTAATCGGCTTAATTCTAAATACGGTGCAAACGATGTACTAAACACTATCGTACACCCAACTGCTGTTTGTAACGTAATAGTGTGTTGAAGATATAAATAACTTACCAGTATTGCCATAACGAAAATAGATATACCGACCACAAGAAACGTAACCATTGTTTGTTGTGCTTGTCCTTGATACACTTGTCTTTCTTTTTCTATAACATGTTGACTGCTCTTTTCTAACTGTTTGAAGCGTACCTGCTCTTTTTTAAACTGAACCAAGTCTGCCATACCACGCAAACTTTCTAAAAAGGCTGCCATATACTGTTTCCTAATTTGTGATTGCTGTTTAATTAAAGGGTGTAATACCTTAGCAAAACGTATTGGAAGGTAAATCGCTAAAATCGCATACGTTAACAAGGCAACTAAAGTTACCCAAACAGATACATGCATGTAATAGATTGCTAATAAAACACTGACAATACTAGCTGTTGAAATAGGTGGTAGAGTGTGAGCAAAAAAGACCTCGATTGCCTCAATATCTTCTCCAATCATTTTCAATAATACTCCACTCTTTTTATCGTCCAACTTTGTAGGAGCTAACCGTCTTAATTTGTGGAAGATCATATTTCTAAAATTGGCTAGCACTCTAAAGGCAATATAATGCCCAAAATAATGTTCGCCGTATCTAAATATTCCTCGTAAAACACCTAAACTAAGCATCAAAGGTATGTAAATAGCCCAATCAATTGCTTGATGTGATAATATAAGAAACGTTTGTGTCACGATAAAAAATGGGATAAGGACACTTGTTAAAAATCCTAACACTGCACAACTCACAGCTAAATATAGCTTCACATGAAGTGGTGCCATAAGGTGAATAAGTTTTTTTAGTAATGTATAGCGTTTAATGTTCATCTAAAATAGCCTCCAATTCACATTGTGTCTGCCATAATGTGTTAAATTCATCTTGAGTATTTAGCAATTCTTCTGGCGTACCTGTGTACACTGCATCATGCCCAATGAATAAAACCTGTTTTGTTTGCATAATTTGCTTCATTTTGTGTGAAATAAACAAAACAATATTATCTTTAGCCAAACGTGCCATAAGATTAAATAAAATCTGTTCATTATCTTTATCCACACTTGATGTCATTTCATCAAAAATATAAACTGAAAAATCCCCTAACATCGCTCTAACAATTAAAATCTGTTGACGTTGCCCTGGAGAAAGCAATTGTGCATTTTCTCCTATAACAGTATGAAGTCCTTGAGGGAGTTTTTTAATAAATGGTAATAAGCCTTGCGTATCTAACCATTGTATCAATTCTTCTGGATCGATGCGTTTATCGCCTGGTAAGGCTAATATCAAATTATGATAAATACTATCATTAAACACATAATTATCCGGTGAAACATAGACAACTTGTTTCATTAATGCCTGTTTATTCCACTGTTCTAATGAACGTCCGTTTAACAAAATATCGCCTGCAATTAAGGAATGTTGTTTTAATAACATTTTAGCTAGTGTTGATTTTCCACGACCACTCACCCCACAAATTGAAAACAATTCACCTTTTTTCACCGTAAAAGTTGCATGATCGACTAATGTTTGATGAGAAAAACCATAGCTAATATTGTTAAATTGGATAGTTTGAATCGGCATACTATCTATATCCTGTTGATAGTCTTTTTCTGTGGGTTCCATAGCATCTAAAAATGTAAAAATACGATCTGCCATTTTTGTATTCATCATCACTAAATGCATACCATATCCTGCTTCACGTATCGGCATGAAAAACTCACTTGCAATAAATACAAAGAAAACAAGTGCAAATAATGATAAATTGCCTTGAGCAAACGCTACTGTTGCAAGCATTCCGGATAAGGCTACACCCATGTACATCACACCGTCCATATACCCAACAGATTGTAGCTGAAAAGATAACAATTCCATAGTGGACTGTCTAAAATTCTCCGCTTTTTCATTAAACGTTTTTTCGTAACGTTCATCTGCTTGATATGTATACAAGGTGTTTAATCCTTTTAAATTGTCTATAAATAAATTTCCCACATCCATATACGTTGCCCAATAATGTTGCATAATTTGTTTTGAGCGTTTTTGTACTAAAATAATAGATACTGGAATTAACGGTAAACTAAATAAAAAGACGACACTTCCTAAAGGAAATAACCATGTGACAATCAGTAATACCGTTGCACAATTTAAATAAGCTCTTATTTTTTGATTAATGTACACTCCATAATACGTATCCAAAGTATCTATCCCATTAGAAGCAATCGTTAAAATATCGCTTGTTGTTGCTTCTTCCATTTGTGTTTGTTGCGTAAACGCCTCAAAAAATTCTGCTTTCATCTGATTTCTGGCATATTGAGAAATATATCCTTGATATGTTTTTCCTAACCATGCGCACACAAATCCAATAGCATTTAGCACTAGAAGCCCTACGCTATACCAAAATAAATCAACTGATTGGTTGAAGTATAATTGCTCAAATAATTTTGCCAAATAATAAAATGAAATAATTCTCGTTAAAAATTGAATCCATGATAATATAGACATCATATATAATTTATGCCTATTTGGACGTACATAACTATCAAGACGTTTTAGTAACTCTTTTCTTCGTTGCCTTGATATTTTCTTTTGTTTATTTTCCATGCTTCACCTTTTCGCTCTTATCATTTTTGATTGACATTGTCACGTATGACAATATAAAACTTGCTATAAAGTAAACATACTAATGTCATTTTTAGTATATACTACTTGCTTTTATATAATTTCCAATTGTTTATCTGGGATTAAATGTTACCTAAGTAACATTTAATCCCATGAAACACCATTCATATTGGTATGATTTTTTACTATAACCAGAAAAAACTTCTCCAACATTACTTATGTATTCAATCAGCTTAAACACAACACAATGCGTAATAATCCACATTAAACTATACTAGTCCTATGTTACAAGGAGAACAGTGATAACCAGTTTGCAAAACTGGTTATCACATCAACACATTGTCTTGTTTATTTCCAATATCACAATATTTGTCCATACTCCCAGCTTCTTAATCAGCACAGTTTAACACATTTATTTTGCGTTTTTACTATATCTATCTGTTTTTCTAGTCCTAACTTACGCTTTGGTAATCGGTGCGAAACTGGCAAGCAATGTTTTTATCCCTTGACCATCAAAGGCAATATCTAACATTGTATCCTCTCCTTGTCCACTAATACGTACAATTCGCCCTATTCCCCATTTTTTATGATTAACTTGTTGCCCTACAGACCAAGAAATTTGTTCATCTTTTTGATTAGATACAATCGCTTGCTTTTGTACAATGGAGACTTTTTCTTTGTGAACATTAAACGCACTACTATACTGTATTTGTCCAACATGACTTTTTCTACCATACATAGTCGAATCGGTACGCTCTACAATATTCTCATCAATTTCATCTAAAAAACGTGACGGGGTATTGCGTTGATTTTTGCCATAAAATAAGCGAGATGAGGCATGCGTTAAGAACAGTTTTTTCTCTGCTCTTGTAATACCGACATACATCAATCGCCGTTCCTCTTCCAAGTCTCCTTCAGAAATACTTCGTGACGTTGGAAAAATAGTTTCTTCTAATCCAACAATAAAAACGAGTGGAAACTCTAATCCTTTAGCTGCATGTAAGGTCATTAATGTCACACCTTGCTGATTGTCCTCTTGAACAGTGCCATCTAACGAAAAATCTGATAAAAATTGCGCCAATTTCTGTAATTTTATCATATCCTCTTCTAAAAATTTTTCATTAAACGTTTGCTCTAATGGTACGTCTTCTCCACTATGATGAATTGACTCGTCATTTTTAGAGTCTACTGATAACTCTGTTGAATAGAGGCTATCTAATAGTTGATTTATGGTATCACTTTCTTGGCTTATATGTTGGTCTTCAACATTAGAGTGTAATTGACTTTCCGTTAACTCCGGTTCATAAGCATCATCAAATGTTTTCGTAATCGATTTAAACTCTTCAATATTTTGTAGTCTAGCTTGCGACTCTAAAGTTTTTTCATTATTCAATGCATCCCTGTACCCTGAAAGTAGCATCACTTTATCAACGAGTTGCGTTAAACTCAATTCTTCAACTAAAGATTGACATGTTTCAATGACACGTACGAAAGATAATATCCCTTTTTGTGCTTTAGTCGATACATCTGTAGCTAATACATTTTGAGCTGCTTTAAATAAAGATATATCATGCATTGTCGCAAATTGCTGAAGTTTTTCAATACTTGCTTTCCCAACATTCCGTTTCGGTTCATTGACTACTCTTTCAAAGCATAAATCATCATCAGGGTTTGCAATTAAACGCAAATAAGCCACTAAATCTTTAATTTCTTTACGATCATAAAATCTTAGTCCACCAACGATTTTATAAGGAATATTATAAGTCACTAAAGATTCTTCAATGACACGTGATTGTGCATTAGTCCGATATAAAACAGCTACATCTTGATAACCATACATTGATTGTGCATCTTGTAAGCATCGTTTTATAGTTTGTGAAACAAAACTTGCTTCATCTTTTTCAGAAAATGCACAATAAGAGATAATGTGTTCTCCTTTTTCATTGTCTGTCCATAATTTTTTAGGAATACGCTCTTGATTCTTTATAATGACACTATTAGCGGCGTGTAAAATATGTTGTGTAGAACGATAATTTTGCTCTAACAAAATCGTCTGTGCAGTCGGAAAATCTTTTTCAAAATTCAAAATATTTTGCATATCGGCACCACGCCAACCATAAATACTTTGGTCAGCATCTCCTACAACACAAATATTTTTAAAATAATGACTTAACTGTAGAACGAGTTCATACTGTGCTTTATTTGTATCTTGGTACTCATCAACATGGATATATTGAAATTTATGCTGATACTGTTCTAAAACATCTGGACGTTGTTTAAATAATTGAACTGTCTTCATTATTAAATCATCAAAATCAAATAATTGATTTTTTTGTAATCTTTTTTCATACTCTTCATAACAACTTGCCAATACTTCTTCTAAATAATTACCGGCACTTTTTCTCATCATCTTAGCGCTGACTAAACGATTTTTCGCATCACTAATAACCCCTAAAATCATCTTATCACTAAACTTATTTGCATCATAATCCAAGTCTTTTAAAATACGTTTCATTAACAATTTCTGCTCAGCAGTATCAATAATATTGAATTGTCTTGAATATCCAATCAATTCTGCTTCACGTCTTAAAATACGTACGCACATTGAATGAAATGTAGATACCCACATATCTCGGCTAATTTGTCCTATCAGCCCTTCCAAACGCTCTTTCATTTCACGTGCTGCCTTATTCGTGAAAGTAATAGCTAAAATATTCCACGGATTAACATTCTTTTCTTCAATAAGATAAGCAATACGATGCGTCAATACACGTGTTTTTCCACTTCCTGCACCAGCCATAATTAAGAGAGGACCTTGTGTACATTGAATTGCCTCTTTTTGCTTAGTATTCATGCCATTTAACAAATGGTTCATCTTTCCCCTCACTCTCTACTACTAACTAATCAAAGTAGCATTTTTATGCTATTTTGTCCATTAGTATAACAGAATTTATACCTCAATTCTACTCGTGTGACTACTTTCTCACCATACTCTTTTAATTAGAAATACTATAAATTAGCCTTTTCTAATGCCGTTAAAGGACTAGAAAAAGTTTCCAAATATCAAAAAATGCGGGAAATCTTCGTTTATAGACGCTGATTCCTCGCAATTTTAAAAATATTACTTCAAACAATGCTTGGTGGTTTTCCAGTCCCTTAACTGTTACATTTTTTCAAATATCTCTCTACTCGTATTGTACATATTAAAAAAAACATCTATTTGTATTGAACCTGCTCTTTTTACACAACGATGTACGAAAACATGTATTTTTAACTTAACTATATAAATCGTCCTATCCACTAAAACAAAAATATGTTGACAAAACATGACCGTAATGTACCTACTTTTACTATCAGTTCTCCCAAATTTTATTATACTCTGCAAACTATTGGTATCTTATTAATAGGCTTATCAATGAAAAATTCCAAATACATACTCATCCTATATATTACTTCTATATTTTAAATGTAACAGGCTATACATTTGACAAATTAGATGTCCTTATTTATTCTCCTTACCGTATTGATAAAGACGATACAATTGTTTTAAATCTTGATATTGTGTGCCTATAGAAACGAGTAAAAAAACTAACAAAACACCTTTTATTACCCAAGAATTTACGTGTTGATTGGCTAATATGGCATGACATATATAGATTATTGTCATATCTATCGCAGCAAATAGTGCTATACACATCAAAAAATCTAACTTTTTCAAGTAGCAATCATTTTGTAACAACACTAAATTATCTTTTGTATCAAATTTAGCAGTTTTTCGATTTAATCTTAAAACGACAATTTCCTGTGGCATCATGGTTATACGATAAACACTATGATAAGGTGCTATCTCCTCACTATAATCAAATATCAAATACATTAATGGGAGTAAAACAGGATGAAACACTCGCTTTATTAGCGAACTTTCCACTTCAATTCTAATCGGTTTCGTTATATCCACATGCTTGATAATCCTATTTATATCGCCACCTCTAAACCATTCTAATAAGTAGTCATTTTGATAAATTTTAATTTTAGATGTTATCGGAACATCAGTAATTGTCAATTTCATAAGAAATTCCTTTCTCTAATTCTTTCACACTAGTCATTAAAGCGATAAATCTACGGATACTGCTCTTTTAATAATATGTACTGATTATTTTTCAAATCCTCTTTAAAACTGATAACTTTACAATTTAAACAAAAAACTCCACAATTAGTACAATATATCTCTAAATTACTATTGCGTACTAAATCCTTATTTTTTATATCTAATTTACAAAAAAATTGACATAGTACAATTACATGCAACAATTGTTACATCAATTTAAAATAGATGCATATACTTTCATACTATGAATACGCTATGCTCGTTGGGTATATTGGTACAATTGTCTACCTTTTTTAATAAAAACATACAGAACTGCACTTGTTAAAACAGATAGAAATAATCCAACATACCATAATTGACTAAACAATAACGTAAAGCTAGCGAAAATCATCAATAAATTAATCATTCCAATGACTATTCCCCATAACACAAACTCAAATTTTCGTATATAGCAAACGTCTGCCAACACAGGAATATTGGAAAGTGAAACTCTTCTGCTTGAACTTATTTGATAATCCACTTGGATAGTGTTTTGTGGCATAAATGTTAGTTGCTGTATGATAAATGGTTCAAGTATATCTTCGAATAAAAAAGACACTAGTAACAATAGTGGATAGCACCACTGAATTATTTTTACCGGTGCAATAATTAAAGTAACCGGTTGTTCGTAATCAATAGATCGAATAACAACTGGGATTTCTTTGGCTTTGCAACGCTGCAATTGATGGTTGTTCTGCCAAAAGGTAAATGTTAGCCCAAAAGGATTATCTGCTGTTTCTAAAAAATCAATTTTCACCTCATCACCTTCTTTATAAAATATTCATCTTATTATCCTCTCTATAAGGTATAACTAGTATAGAACAAATTACATACGATTGATATAGGTCTTTAGTTGTAATTCTACAAAAAACGAAATAAACTTTAAAGACTTTTAATCACAGGAAGTTCATCACATTATGTTGGTAAACACATTTACTTCACTTAATTATATAAAAATAATCGTATTGGCAAACTCTTTTTGTTCACCAACACGATTTATTGTACGTGCTAAATCGGACTATAAAATCTGCATTTAAAGCCTTTTGATATATTTATCATCTTTTGAAAAATTTGAATTTTTTGCGTGTTTTTTCTGGATTATTTTTTCTTTTTATCTTTATGATTAAATAATTTATCAAAGAAATTTCCATCGTCCTCTACTGTTTCTTCTCCAGATAGTTGAGCAAATTCTCTTAATAATTCTTTTTGTTTTTCTGAAAGGTTTCTTGGTGTTTGTACACGTATTTTAACGTGTTGATCTCCAACAACAGAACTTCTCAATCGAGGAGCACCTTTTCCTTTTAAGCGTAAAGTCGTTCCTGTTTGTGTTCCTGCAGGAATTTTTAACTTGACTTTTCCGTGTACAGTAGGCACTTCTACCTCATCTCCTAAAGCTGCTTGAACAAATGAAATAGGCTGTTCATAATAAATTTCTGAACCATTCCGTGTAAATTGATTACTTTGACCTACAGTAAAAATGATATACAAATCGCCATACGGCCCACCATTATATCCAGCTTCTCCTTGTCCAGTTAAACGCATTTGTTGCCCTTCTTCAACACCTTCTGGTACCGTAAAACTTACTTTATGCGTTTCTCTAATTCGCCCATTTCCATGACAAGTGGTACATTTTTCTTTAATTTCTTTTCCTGTTCCACGGCAAACATCACAAGTTGCTTGCGTCATCACTCGTCCAAAAATTGAATTTTGCTCAATATTAATTGTCCCACTACCGTGGCATTTATGACAAGTTACTGGTTGAGAACCTTCTTTGGCTCCACTCCCATGACAAGTATGACACTCGGATTCTCTTGGATAAGAAATTGTTTCTTTTTTACCGAAAATAGCTTCTTCAAAACTTAAATGCACACGCTGTTGCAAGTTTTCGCCTTGTCTTGGCATATTTGCTCTTGAGCGTCCAGCACCACCAAAACCACCAGCACCGCCAAAGAAACTTTCAAAAATATCTTCGAAACCACCAGAAAATCCACCAAATCCTCCAAAACCACTGCTACCGGCACCAAAGTTTGGATCATTTGCAGCATGTCCATATTGGTCGTAAGCTGCTCGTTTTTGAGGATCACTCAACATTTCATACGCTTCAGAAATTTCCTTAAATTTCTCATCGGCTCCATCTTCTTTATTAATGTCTGGATGATATTTTTTTGATAATTTACGATAGGCTTTTTTTATTTCGTCCTCACTTGCTGTTTTTGAAATACCAAGCACTTCATAATAATCACGTTTTGCCATTGTTACCTCCTATCTTAAATATCATAATAGCAATTATAATACTATTCCTGTTTTAAACTATTCAAAACTTATTTTTCTTTATCTCACAACACTCATAGAAAAACTGGAAAAAGTGCAATGTTAGTAACATAATATTTAAAAAATTATGATATACTGCAACAACATATACTCTATCCTTTTTCCAGTTCTTATCTATGATTATTTTACTTCTTCAAAATCGCCATCAACGATATTATCATCACTTGCACTTGAATCTGATGTCGTTTCACCTTGAGCTGCTTGAGCTTGAGCTGCTGCTTGCTCATATAATTTAACAGTTAAATTTTGGACAACCTCACTCAATGCATCACGTTTAACTTTCATGTCTTCTAAATCATTTGCTTCAACAGCTGCTTTTAATGCATCTCTAGCATCTTCAGCTTTTTTCACATCTTCTGCTTCAATTTTTCCATCTAGTTCGCTTAAAGTATTATCCACTTGGAACAATAGTTGATCTACTTCATTACGTAAATCTGCTTCTTCTTTACGTGCTTTATCTGCTTCTGCATTAGCTTCTGCATCTTTAACCATACGTTCAATTTCTTCATCAGATAAACCTGAATTTGATTTGATTGTAATTTGTTGTTCTTTTTGTGTGCCTAAGTCTTTAGCACGAACACTTACAATACCATTTTTATCAATATCAAATGTTACTTCAATTTGTGGAACACCGCGACGTGCTGGTGGAATATCTGTTAATTGGAAACGACCTAATGTTTTATTATCTGCTGCCATTGGACGTTCACCTTGTAAAACATGAATATCCACGGCTGGTTGATTATCTGCTGCTGTTGAGAACACTTGTGATTTACTTGTTGGAATAGTTGTATTACGATCAATTAATTTTGTAAATACTCCACCCATTGTTTCAATCCCTAATGATAATGGTGTAACGTCCAATAAGACAACGTCTTTTACATCTCCAGTAATAACACCACCTTGGATTGCTGCACCCATAGCAACAACTTCATCTGGGTTAACAGATTTATTAGGTTCTTTGCCAGTTTCTTTACGCACTGCTTCAACAACTGATGGAATACGTGTTGACCCACCAACTAAAATAACTTCGTCAATATCACTTGTTGAAAGATTTGCGTCTTTTAAGGCTTGACGTACTGGTACTTTTGTACGTTCTACTAAATCGTGTGTCAATTCATCGAACTTAGCACGTGTTAATGTTTGTTCTAAGTGTAATGGACCTGCTGCTCCAGCAGTAATAAATGGTAAACTAATTTGTGTAGACGTTACTCCTGATAAATCTTTTTTCGCTTTTTCAGCAGCATCTTTCAAACGTTGTAAAGCCATTTTATCTTGAGATAAATCAATGCCGTTTTCTTTTTTAAATTCAGCCACTAAGAAATCAATAATTTTTTGGTCGAAATCATCTCCACCTAGTTTATTGTCCCCTGCAGTTGCTAAAACATCAAATACACCATCGCCTAACTCAAGAATAGATACGTCAAATGTTCCCCCACCCAAGTCAAATACTAAGATTTTTTCATCTTTATCTGTTTTGTCTAATCCATAAGCTAACGCTGCTGCTGTTGGCTCATTAACAATACGCTCAACTTCTAAACCGGCAATCTTACCAGCATCTTTTGTTGCTTGACGTTGTGCATCATTGAAATAAGCTGGCACTGTAATAACTGCTTTTTCAACTTTTTCGCCTAGGTAATCTTCAGCATATCCTTTTAAATATTGTAAAATCATCGCTGAAATTTCTTGTGGAGTATACTCTTTACCTTCCACATTTACTTTATAACCTGCTTCACCCATTTTTGATTTAATAGAAATAACTGTATTTGGGTTAGTTACAGCTTGACGCTTAGCCACTTCACCTACTTGAATTTCGCCATTTTTAAACGCCACAACAGATGGAGTTGTACGATTTCCCTCTGGATTTGGAATAATTTTTGATTCAGTTCCTTCTAAAACTGCCACTGCTGAGTTTGTTGTTCCTAAGTCAATACCAATAATTTTTGCCATAATGTTTTACCTCTTTTTTTGTTATTTTTATTTGGTGCTATCTCTTGTCGTAAACACCCGCACCTTGTCTTTACGATGAATATGTATAGTTAAATAAATGTTTCTATTGAGAAATAACAACCATAGCTGGTCGAATCACTCTATCGTGTAGTTTGTAACCGTCTTGGAAAACTTGCACAACATAATCTGCTTCTTGCCCGTCTTGAGCAGGAATTTGTTGAATCGCTTGATGTACAGTTGGATCAAACGGCTGATTTAATGATTCAATTTTTTCAATGCCTTCACTAGCTAAAGCACTAACAAAGTTTGTATATGCCATTTCAATACCTTTTTTCAGTGCAATGCCTTGTTCATCACTAACTTCAACAGTAAGTGCTTGTTCCAAGCTATCTAATACTGGAAGCAATGTATTAGCCAATGATTGAGAACGGTATTTTAATAAATCTTGTCGCTCTTTAGCTTGTCTTTTTTGAATATTTTGTAATTCTGCTTGTGCTCTCAACGCCTTATCTGCTAGAGCATCATTTTCAGCACTTAGACGTTCAATTTCTAACTCTTGCTCTGTTTTTTCTTGTTCTTCAGCATGCTCCAATGTTTCTTGTGTATCTTGTACATGCTCTTTATCGTTTTCAACAAACGTTTCATGCTCTTGTTGTTCTTGCGTCACATCAAACCCTCTTTTCTTAACATTTTTTGTCATAAGTCTTCAAAATACTGATTAATACAATCTGTAAGTTCCTCACTCATTGCATTCATCAATCCAACAACACGTGAATATTGCATATTTGTTGGTCCAATCAAAGCAATTACACCTGTTCCATTTTTAGTTTGGTAAGTGGTCGTAACAAAACTTAAATCTTTCAATGAAGCATGTTTTAACTCCGAACCAAATTTAATGTCTATTCCACTATGCGTTGGCATCATCAATTCGTATAAATCATCTGTATTTTCAATGATATTATACACTTGTTTAATATTTTCTCGATTGGTTTCTTCTTGAAAATAATCTATTAAATTATTTTTGCCTGCTATAACAACATTT
The DNA here is from genome assembly GCF_004570605.1 of Granulicatella sp. WM01. Lineage (GTDB taxonomy): Bacteria > Bacillota > Bacilli > Lactobacillales > Aerococcaceae > WM01. The sequence continues at coordinate 34,552 of NZ_SPPB01000007.1, forward strand.
TCTGCCTCCATACGACGAATTAACGCATATAAAATAGGGAGAATATCAAATCGTGCAGAAATATGTTGTCGAATAACATTTGGAATATCCTGTTGTAATTTGACAAATACTTCGGAAAGAGTCAAGCCAACTAGTTCATCATTTAAAATATTAACCATTTTTTCAAGATCGGCTTGCGGTAAAGTTTGCGATACATTGAAAATTTGGTTTTCAACATATCCTTTATCTGTTACTAAAATCGCCATAACTTGTGTGTCGCTCAAAGACACTAACCGAAAACCTGTTAATTTGCTTTGTTTTTTCTCTGGACCTAAAACAATTGTTGTATAATTCGTCAAACTAGACAACATACGTGCAGACATATCAACAATTTCGCTAATTTCGTGATAACGATGCCTTAAAGCAGCCTGCATATCCTGAATATCTTGTTTTTTAATCGCATTATGTACTAACTCTGGAAGCATATTGTCTACATAAAAACGATATCCTAAAGATGACGGCACACGCCCTGAAGAAGAATGCATTTTTTCCAAAAATCCTAATTCTTCCAATCTCATCATTTCGTTACGAATAGTTGCCGAACTGAACGGTAAATCTGTTTCTTGTAACAACGTTTTTGAGCCTATAGGTTCTTGCTGTTCATGATATAATCTAATAATAAGTTGTAATATTTTTAACTGACGATCGGTTAACATCTCTTCACCTCTTCCCATCGCCACGACTATGTTTAGCACTCTTTATCCTTTAGTGCTAAACATAGTCTACCACGTTTTAGCACTCATGTCAACATACTGCTAAAACTTTTTTAGTTTTGTCACTTTATTGTCACTTTTAGGCACTATACTAAAAATAAATAAATGAACGGAGGCATATATATGACTATTTTAGAAGTTAAAAATTTATCAAAAATTTATGGACAAGGCGATAATCGTGTGGTTGCCTTAGACAATATTAATTTAAGTGTTAATGAAGGAGATTTTATTGCTATAGTTGGTTCAAGTGGTTCTGGAAAATCAACACTTCTTCACTTATTAGGCGGCGTAGATTATCCCACTCAAGGAACTGTCACTATCAACGGAACAGATATTTATAGTTTATCTCCAGATAATCTAGCTATTTTCAGACGTAGACAAGTGGGATTAGTTTATCAATTTTACAACTTAATTTCGGTATTAAATGTTGTGGATAATATCACTTTACCAATTGAATTAGATGCTCAAAAGATTCCTCAAGACTATTTAGATGAGATTTTACATACTCTACAATTGACAACACGAAAAAAACATTTGCCACATCAGCTATCAGGTGGGCAGCAACAAAGAGTGTCAATAGGGAGAGCTTTAATTAGCAAACCTGCTATTTTTCTGGCTGATGAACCTACAGGAAATTTAGATAGTGACAATTCTAAAGAGATTATTTCCCTACTAAAATTATCTAATCAAAAATATAACCAAACCATTATTATGATTACGCATGATTTAGACATTGCCATGCAAGCTAATCGTGTGATTACATTAAAAGACGGAAAAATTGTGAAAGATGAGGTGATTAGAGTATGAGTATTTTAAACAAATTAACACTTGCTCATTTAAAAGAAAATAAAAAAAGAACTTTTTTAACCGGATTGTCTATCACAACAGTAGTTGCACTACTTACTGCCATTGTTATCTTTTTATCAAGTGCATGGCTAGTCATGTACGATGGTATGACGCATACTAGAGGAAACTGGCATTTTGCTACACAACTCATCACGCAAACTGCAGCAAATGATCTTGCATCAGCTAATTTCATATCTAACACATTAACTATACCAGCAATTGATGCAACAGATGATCAACAACATACCTTTAGTGTACAAACATACCGCCCAGAACAAAGTTCTTTATCCATTCCTGTCACAACTTATAGAGGACATCTTCCTAAAAACGAAAACGAAGTTGTTCTTTCCTCAAACGTTGAAACATCGGACAATGAACTAATAGGAAAACACATCACATTACATGCTAATGGCATATCTAAAACATATACAATCGTTGGATTGTCCTCATACTCTCCAACACCTATTGCTTATATCTTAAACAATGATTTTAATAGTAATCACGCTATTATGTACGCTCAAATGAAAGACTTGAACGCATCAATTTTTGACGTATTAAAACACTATTCTACACAAACTAAACAAACTGTTAACTTCTATACCAACAATGCATTACTAGGTCTATTTTTTATTTATGACAAAGAAAACATCCCTCTGTTTTTTTCGTTTGACATAATAAGTGGAACACTTTCACTTATTCTAATTATCACACTAGTTATTACGGTTACAATTATTCATTCATCGTTTTCCTTATCATTGGGAGAACGTATTAAACAATTAGGTGCATTATCAAGCGTTGGAACAACACGGATTCAAATTACTAAAATGATGTTATTAGAAGCCTTTTGGATAGGTAGTATATCCATTATCTTAGGTATGATAATTGGATATATCGGCTCAGTCATTTCTTTAAATATTTTTACTGAATTAGCTAAGTCTTTTGATACGCCATTCCAAATAATTTTCAGAACTGTTCTTTATGCTCCAGCTCTAGTAGGTATTGTTGTATTTTCAGCATTAATTATTCTATTGTCAGCCCTAATTCCAAGTATTCGTGCTGCCAAACGATCTCCAATTGACAATATTAAACAAGTCCCATTTAAGTCTTATCTACCTAATAAGATTAAACAAAAAAAACATAAAAAATCAGGGGTTTTCTATTCTCTATTCGGTATTCCTGCGTTTTTAGCTAATCGTTATACGCATCATAATCATTCACGCTCACGGACTGTATTTGTCACATTGACTATTAGCCTATTAACGTTTAACGTTATTACGAATATGGTTGTTGCTATGCAAAATCAACTTTCATCAGCTACAGCTATGGGAGGGTTCCAAAATTCAATGTATAGTAAAGGAGATCTTGTCGTCCTCTATCATCCAGAAGACCACGTAGATTCAGAAAAAGTATCACAAATTGACGGAGTAACATCTGTATATTCTATCCAAAGTCACAGAGATAATTTTTTACTGTCTGAACAACCAAGTGAGCCACTTGGTCAATACAAAGACACTATATCTTCAATCTATTTAGCACTTTTATCCAAAGATAAAGAAACAGAGGTATTAAAAAAAGCGAATGTCACACCAGATGAATTTCGTCAAAAGGGTATACTAGTTTCATCTCAATATAAACGATTCAATCAACAAAGAATTACACCTGCTTTACCAAGTAACCTATTAAAAAATTACACATTACCATTAATGTCTTGGCAACCTATTGAAAATGAAACACAATCAAACTCAAATACATCAGAAGAAAACAGCCATCACCTTGTTACACAATATATAAATTTGGCAAACAATATTAATGGCGATGAGTTATCCTTTGGATTAGAACATCCTGATACGATTATTGTTTCTCAAGAACTATTTGACACGTTAGTAAAAGATTCAGGTAAGTTATATATCACAAACACATTAGTTGTGAATATAAACAATAAAGAGAATGCAAAAATCATTTCAGAACAGATAAAAACACTGTATCCAAATGTTAACATTTATAGTAGCATTCTTCATCGTCAATCTTTAGTCAACCTAATGATTATGTTCCAAATTATAGCCTATGGATTTATCTCTTTAGTTTCTATTATTTGTTTAACAACATTATTCAATACAATGTCATCTAATATTCGCCTACGTCGTCGTGAATTCTCTATGTTACGTTCGGTCGGTATGACAAATAAACAAATTAGAACCATGTTATCCATAGAAAACTTAAAAACAGGCAGCTTGTCTTTACTAGTTGCCATAATATTATCAGTCATTGTAACATTATCTGCACCTATTATAGAAACATATTACGCTAATCAGTATCCTATTTTTCCAACAGTATTTAGCAGCATTGCTTTCATCAGTATTTTACTTTTATTCAATAGTTTATCTATACGCCAAAGCACCCACTACTCATTAGTAGATGATATAACAAATGAAACATTTTAAGTTTCTCAAAATAGTTCACTCCCACGCTTCATAAAACACCAATTGTTACTTGTACCAAATAAGTGTCTCCTTAAAAGAATTATCTTTCGAGGAGGCACTCACCATATAGTGCAAAAATATAAACACTATAATATATTGAGGTTAACGTATTCAATTTTTTAATCCTATAAAACCTTTATTGTTCCCCTATCAAAAAACAGGCTTTAAATCAGATTTGAAAGTATCTGATTTAAAGCCTGTTAATTCTGCTGACAAACAGATATAAACATCTTTAGAATTATTTTACTAACGGTTTGCCTTTATACGTCATCACATTCAAAATTTATTCGTTAGGACAATAGATTGTGTCACATGAATGCCATGAAAATCCATCACGAGCTAATAAGTCATCTCCCTCTTTTGGTCCATGACTACCTGCTGGATATGTTGGTAAATCAGAACTGGTATCATTATCCCAAGCTGAACGCACTAAATCTATGAATTTCCAAGACAATTCGACTTCTTGACGATGCGCAAAGTTAGCATTATTCCCATTCAAACATTCTAAAATTAATCGCTCATACGCTTCCGGAATATCCTTTTCTTGTTCAGGAGAAACGTAATGTAATAATGGTTTACGTTCAATATCATTAGATAGTCCCATTTGTTTCACATTTATATTAAAGGACATGCCTTGACTAGGTTGAATATGAATAGTTAACACATCTGGTAAAATATCCACTTGCGTTGGAGAATGGAATAAATTCACATCTACTGATCTGAATTGGATATGAATAACAGTATTTTTATTGGCTAATCTTTTTCCAGTACGAATATAGAAAGGCACACCTGCCCAACGGAAATTATCAACCATTAGTTTCCCGGCAACATAAGTTTCTGTACGCGAATGCTCAACAACACCATCTTCTTGTAAGTATCCTAATAACTCCTCACTTTGAGTGTATTGAGCACGTACAAAGTTTTGCTTAACATCTTCTGGAGAATATGCACGTAACGAACGCAGTGCTTTAATTTTTTCTTGTCTTACATCATTTCCGTCCATTTGTACAGGGGGTTCCATAATAAGTAGTGATAATATTTGGAAAATATGGTTTTGTACCATATCAAGTAAAGCACCACCACTAGTATCATAATAACCTGCTCTTGTTCCAACACCAACTTCTTCAGATAATGTGATTTGAACATTATCTACGAACTTATTATTCCATAATGGCTCAAAAAAGATATTTGAAAAACGGATAGCATTAATATTTTGTACCATTTCTTTACCTAGGTAATGATCAATACGATAAATTTGCGTTTCCTCAAAAGTTTGTGCTAACTGATCATTCAACTCAATAGCAGACTCTAAATTATGCCCAAATGGTTTTTCAATAATCAAACGATTAAATCCTTGTTCAGTTAATAAATGTTGTGTTTTTAAATGCTCTGTAATTGTTCCAAAAAATTGTGGTGCCATAGCTAAATAAAATACTCGATTTTGCTGTGTTTGATATTTTTTGTCTAATTCACTGGCCAATTCTTTTAATTGTTGATATTCTTGTGTATTTTGAACATTATGTGATAAGTAATAAAAATGACTTGAAAATTCTTCTTTTTCAGTTTCGTCATCACTTAATGAAGCAATAGATTGCATCACAATTTCACGGTAATAAGCATCGCTCCACTCACGACGAGCAGTTCCAATAACGGCAAAATGTTGACGTAAATACCCTTTTTTAAATAGTCTAAATAAAGCAGGATATAATTTGCGTTGTGCTAAATCTCCTGTCCCACCAAAAAGTGTAATTAATACAGCTTTTTCTTGTGTTGCTGGCATAGATAACCTCCTATTTGAAATGTATTTCTATTATGCTGAGTTGTAAAAAACGTTGCAAATATTGTGCAATAAGCATTATAAAAGATTATTTTATCTTAAATAATCATGAATTGGAAATATTTTTTCTTTATTAGACAAAAACAGAATGAGCCACCCCATTCTATTCATCTGGTTCTACATGAATATCTATAAATGATACATGATAGTTTTGTTGCAATTCCCTTTCAATATCTTCTGTCACGCTATGGCTCTCTTTAACAGTAAGATTCGCCGGCATAACAACTGTTACATCTACATAAATATTTGCTCCATAGTGACGCGCTTTTAAAGCACGAATATCTAAAACTTCAGAATGTGCTAAAATGACTTGACGATAATCTTGCAAGCTAGCATTATCAAAACCGTCAGACAAAATGAAAGCATTATCTTTGAAAATAGAATATGCCGTTTGCAAAATAATGAGCGATACGATAATTGCCATTAAGCTATCTATCCAAACAAGTTGTGTCATTTTAGTAATGAATAAAGATACTCCTGTCACCAAACTTGCTAGAGCATCACTACGATTATTCTGTGCTGTTGCACGTAACCCTGCTGAACGTGTTATTCTTGCTAGACGATAATTGTACAAACACGTCAAAGCCAATGCTCCACTTGAGAGCAATCCTGTCCAAACCAAGATACTATCAAATTCTTGACTGTTAGGAAGCAACAGAGCATGGACGGCAGAAAACAATACTTGAGCACCTATAATGAACATAATAAACGCACTTATCAAACCAGCGATACTCTCTATTTTCCAATGTCCATACTGGTGCTCTGCATCTGCTGGAATGCGTGAAGAACGCATCCCAATAAAAATGGCAATGGAAGACAAAATATCTGTAAAATTGTTCCAACCATCTGCTACAAGTGCCATTGAATAGCAAAGTGTGCCTATCATAATTTTTGAACTTGCTAGTATAATATACACGACAATACTTAATAATGTTCCTTTTTCCGCTTTCTGTGTTAAATCTTCCATAAAATATTCCTATCTATTAGTATCATATACCTAATAAAATCATAACAAAAAACAATGTTATCTGTCAAAAATATGGTATACTATAACTACATAAAAACTATGTCTTTAAGGAGGTATATTATGTGCTTAAATGAACCAACAATTCGCAAAGAATTAAAATATACTGGGCGTATTTTTTCAGTCGAACAGCATCATGTCACTTTGCCAAATGGAAAAACAGCTCTTAGAGATGTTATTTTACATAATGGTGCTGTTGCTATCATTGCTATTACTCCAGAAAATAAATTGGTCTTAGTCAAACAATACCGAAAAGGTGTTGAAAAAATGTTGATTGAAATTCCAGCAGGCATGCTAGATAAAAAGGGAGAACTTCCTTTGGCAGCTGCTCAAAGAGAATTGATTGAAGAAACACGTTATGAAGCAAGAGAATGGGAAAAAGTCATCACAATGTCAATGAGTCCTGGCTATTTATCAGAAGAAATTACATTGTTTTTGGCAAAAGGTTTATTTCCAACAACGCTATCCCATTTAACTTTAGATGAGGATGAATTCGTTGAAGTTTTAGAATTGAGTCGAAAAGATGTTGAAGAATATATAAAAATAGGCTTGATTAGCGATGCTAAAACGTTGTATGCTATTTTGTATTGGGACTTGCTAGTTGATAGGGGTGTCTTGTGAATTCACGATTAAAGAAAAATCATCCAGAATATGTAGAGGAGCAAAACGTATCTTACGAAGATGAAACTATCCGTTTATCTCCACAAGATTTTCAAACCTTAGAAACACTTCAACAACCTAATCGTCCTACTCGTAAAGGAAGCATCAATCGCTTTTTAACGATAGGCATTATCGTTGAATTAATATTACTTGCCCTCATTTTATTTATCGCATTTAAAAAGTAAGGAGATTATATGAAAATAGGTATTATCGGTGCTATGGCACAAGAAACGGAATTATTATTAAGTCGTATGATGTACCGTATTGAAGAAAAAAAACATCATTTAACGTTTGTTTTAGGCCCACTAAATGGTCATGACGTTGTTCTTGTTCAATCCGGTATTGGAAAAGTCAATTCAACTATTGCAACAACTTTACTAATTACACATTATAAAGTTGATTATGTCATTAATACGGGTTCTGCTGGTAGTTTGGCACAGTTATCCATTGGAGATGTTGTCATTTCTAACCAAGTGGCATATCATGATGTCAATGTGACTGCTTTTGGGTATGCAATCGGTCAAGTCCCTCAAATGCCACTTTACTATGAAGCAGATGATACTTTAGTACAATTGGCATATAAAGCTGTTCAATCTTGTCATTTACGTGCGAACATTGGGGAAATTGTATCTTCTGATTCGTTTATTGATAGTCAAGAAAAAATACACACTATCCAAACTCATTTCCCTAAAGCACTCTGTACTGAAATGGAAGGTGCCTCTATTGCTCAAACATGTCATATCTTGAATGTGCCTTTTGTTATTGTTCGAGCAATTTCTGATAATGCAGATGGTAAAGCTCCTGTGTCATTTGATGAATTTATTGTCACAGCTGGAGAAAATTCAGCAAAAATGGTTTTAGAAATATTGGAGAATTTAGCATGAAAGCACTAATTGTTATTGACTATACAAATGATTTTATCGCTACAAATGGAGCTTTAACGTGTGGTACGGTTGGACAAAATATTGAGCACGCTATTGCCTCATTAGTAAAAGAATTTCAAGCAAATCAAGATTTTATCGTTTTTGCAACAGATAAACACGAAAAACAGGACAAGTATCATCCTGAAAACAAATTATTCCCTCCACATAATATCGTAGGGACAACAGGTAGACACTTCTACGGAGAACTAGACGTTTTAGCACAAGATGTCAATATTTATAAAATGGACAAACGCCGCTATTCTTCTTTTGCAGGAACAGATTTAGACAGTCGCTTGAGAGAACGGAGCATTACAGAAATTCATTTATGTGGTGTGTGTACAGATATTTGTGTCCTACATACTGCAATAGAAGGATACAATTTAGGATACGATATAGTTGTTCATAAACTTGCTGTAGCAAGTTTTGATGATGTTGGTCATCACTATGCTTTGAAACACTTGGAACATGTCATTGGTGCAAAAGTTATATAGGGTTTAAAAATAGGAAGAGTAGGCAAAATCGTGAGAATATTATTTATCGGTGATATTGTGGGAGGCATTGGGAGAGAAAGTGTACGGGAATTATTACCTAAATTAAAACGCAAATATAAACCACAAATCACAATTGCTAATGCTGAAAATTCAGCACATGGAAAAGGGATAACAGAAAAAATATACAAAGAACTATTGGCACTAGGCATTGATGTCATCACAATGGGAAATCACACTTGGGATAATAAAGATATCTTTAATTTTATCCACCAAGCTCCTAAACTAGTTAGGCCTGCAAACTTTCCAAAAGGTGTTGCTGGACAAGGCTTTACTATCATCAACGTTAATCATCAAAAATTAGCTGTTATCAACTTACAAGGACGTGTCTTTATGGCAAATTTAGATGACCCTTTTACCGTAGGCGAACAGTTAATTAAAGAATGTCGGAACATCACGCCACATATTTTTATTGACTTTCACGCTGAAACAACCAGCGAAAAACAAGCATTTGCTTGGTCAATGGATGGCTTAGTTTCTGCTGTTATAGGGACACATACGCACGTCCAAACAAATGACGCTAGAATCTTACCACAAGGCACTGCATTTATGAGTGATGTAGGCATGACTGGTGCCTATGACAGTGTGTTAGGATTTAGAAAAGAAGCCATTATTACTAAATTTAAAAATCAACTACCTGCCCGACATGAAGTCACCGATTCAGGACGTAAACTATTTTCTGCTTGCTTCCTTGAACTTGATGATACTACTGGAAAAGCACGTAAAATTGAAAATATTTTAATTAATGAAGATAGAAAACTAGACATTGAATAATACTCGAAAACTAGGAAAATCCCCTTTCGTATTACAGAATAGTCTGTTGTACCATAAGTGCGTATCAAAAATTTCCTAGTTTTTAGTTGAGTAACAAAGGAGGTGCATCTATGACACACAATAATATAGCTATTATTTTAGACATTGACGACACAGTTTATGATCAAATGATTCCTTTTAAAAATGCACTATATAAATATCTCTCTTTTCCATCTCATCAACTCGTTTCTTTATTTTTGAGCTATAGAGCCTATAGTGACTCTGTTTTTGAAGCTACGCAGCATAATCAAATGACTATACAAGATATGCACATTTATAGATTAAAGCAAGCATTGTTAGACTATGATTACATCATTTCAAATGAACTTGCTTTAGCAATTCAAGATGACTATGCTACACAACAAGGAAATTTACATTTAGACGAACATATTATACATTTACTCAACCTTTGTCAGCAACATAACATTCCATTAGGCATTATTTCAAATGGACCTAGTGAACATCAGTGGAAAAAAGTGCATCAACTTCAACTCACACGCTGGATAGATCCTAATCACATTATCATTTCTCAAGATGTTAATGTCATGAAACCTGATAAACAAATTTTTTCGATATTAGAACAAAAAATGCATTTAAATAAACAACACACCTACTATATTGGTGATTCTTATCAAAATGATATTATTGGTGCAAAATCAGCCGAATGGAAAGCAATATGGCTAAATCCTTACCATAAACACATAACTGGTCATCATACTCCTGATGCCACCCTATTTAGCCGTTTGGAATTATATCACTATGTTTCTCATCTTATCACAAATTCACTCTAAATGAATACGCTGCATGCCGTTTATACACTTGCATGCAGCTTTATTTCATGGGGATATTTTTAAAGCATTATATTCCTTTTGACTAATAGAATAAAAAAATCTAATAACAATATAAAAATTCGTTAAATATGCAAAGTTATAAAATAGCCGTAAATACTAATTATTATATTTTCAGATATAACGAATACATCCTATAAATTTCCTTTCCTAAATAGATGACTTTAAAAACATCTTAACTCTTGTATTAGTATTTACTACATCTACTATTCTTTTGAACACTTCACACTGCATCCCTTGTTTTCTCTTTTTTACACATTATTTCTCTGTGAATTTTCCATTTCATCTTGTCAACTATCTACTAGATAAGCCCCCAATATTTCTATAAAATATGTTATCATTCACTAATATAGAATATCAAAAATCCCTGATAATTCTACTTCTATTGCTTTTCGGCACAATCATATAACCTATCCCAAACATGACTTTGTGCTGAAAAAGTATAGCATCTTAGACAGTATTCTTATATGATAAAAACGTGGAGGAAAAATAATGTTAGATAATAGTTTAATGACACTACTCAAACATATATTGGAAAACCCTACAATAACCGTACACTCATTTTTGGATATTCATCATCTCAGCCAAAGACAATTTCAATTAAAATTGAAACAACTAAATGATTATTTACATACACTACATTTAGCACCTATTTCAATCGAAAATCAAGTCTTTGTCTATGATAAACAACTTGAAAATTTTTTGTTACAGGATGATTTTTACAACGAAAAAAATATTTTATTTGAAGAAGATATGCGTATCTATACAATTTACTTATATACCTTCATTCGTCAAGAAACTATCAGTAATTTTCACTTTCAATGGTTGATGCAAGTGAGTAAAAATACCGTACTATCCGACATGAAACACGTACGTAATATGTGTTTAAAACATCATGTTCAATTCGGATACACAAGAAAAAAAGGTTATCACTTAAATGGGACAGAAATGGATAAACGTTATGTTGCCATGATCTGTTTAAATCATTTATTGAGCTACTCTATTGGCAAAAAAATTATCTATCATCTGGTTAAGTCATGGCAAATTGATCCGTTTTTAGATGATATTAGTCAGTCCATTAAGTCTTGTCTAAAAGAAGATAATTGGCGTGTTCCTCCGTCAAGGCTAGAGTTATTAACCTTTTTTTATCAACTCATTTTAATTCGTGACTCTTCAACACTCAGCTTTTCAGACAAACAACTACACGTCTTAACTAAGCATGAATTATTGCACACTACTCGGCGAATTGCAGACCGTTTAAATATTCATCATACTATGGAAGTGTATTATTTAACGGCACATTTACTAGCTGTTGTAGAGGGAAATACGCTAGAGCATACACAAAAATTGCATCATCATATTCATTATATGATTGATTATATTGAACGTCACATGGTTGTACATTTTGACAAACAACTTGACTTATATAAAGGACTCTGTTTGCATCTATTGCCTACATACTATCGTATTCTATTTGATATTCCCATTCACAATAGTTTAACAGAGCTCATTATAAGTGATTATCCATTTCTATTTGATATGGTTAAACGCTCACTAATCCCATTAGAGCATGAGTTAAATAAATCTTTTTCAGCAGATGAAGTTGCTTTTTTAACAATGTTTTTTGGAGGAAAATTGAAACAAAATTTTCCCACTCAAAGCACACTACATGCTCTTGTCATTTGTCCAAATGGCATTAGTGCTTCAAATATGTTAAAAACACAACTGGAACAACTTTTTCCAACGTTCCAATGGTCTGTTAGTGCACACATGGAGCATTATGATTTAACACATGTTCACATGATTTTTTCTACAATTTTTATGAAAGCACCTATTCCAGTATATGTCACTAAACCTATTTTATCTATTCATGAAAAAAATTATTTGATTGATGTGGTCAATAAAGATTTTAATGTCACTACATCTAAATTGCCAACAAGCCAAGATATTATTGCACTTGTTGAAAAGCATGCAACAATTTTAGATTATGCACATCTTGAGCAAGATCTTGATTGCTATATTCGTCAACATGCTTATATAGAAAGGAAAGAAAACCCTATGTTAAAAGATTTAATCCGCCCAGAGTACATTCACTTTTCAACGGATACGCTATCTTGGCAAGAAGCTATTCAACTCTCATGTGCTCCTTTAGAAACATACGGCCATATCACACCACAATACGCTGAAGCTATTATTGAGCGTGTCAAAACATTTGGTCCGTATATCCATATTGGTAAAGGTGTAGCCATTCCACATGCTAGACCTGAAGACGGTGTCAAAAAAATCGGTATGTCACTTTTAAAATTGCACACACCTGTTCAATTAGATAACATGGCTGAACATACTGTTGATGTGTTCATTACACTAGCTGCAATTGACAATACAACACACTTAAATGCGCTTTCCGAACTCACTAAAATATTGTCGGATACACATAAATTAGAGCAATTAAAACAAGCTAAAACAACACAAGATGTCTTACATATTATTAATCATACTCAGGAGGAAAACAAATGAAAATATTAGCTGTTTGTGGTTCCGGATTAGGAACAAGTTTTATGGTAGAAATGAATATTCAACAAATTTTACAAGAATTAAATATTCACGATGTAGAAGTAGAGCATTCTGATTTAAGTTCAGCAACACCTCAAAGTGCCGATGTCTTTTTCTTAGCAAAAGATATTGCTGAGGGGGGTACTCACTTAGGTGATGTGGTTGTTTTGGATAGCATTATCGATATGGACGAATTACGTACTAAAGTGCAAGACACAATGCAACGCTTTGGTAAATTATAGGAGGTTTTATCATGGTAGAATTTTTAAAAGATTTCTTCAGTTCACCAGCAATTTTATTAGGATTAGTTGCCCTTATTGGTTTATTGCTACAAAAAAAGTCATGCCCAGATATTATTAAAGGGACTATAAAAACATTTGTTGGTTTTCTAGTCATTGGCGCTGGTGCCGATGTACTTGTCAGTGCATTAAATCCATTTGCTCAAATGTTCCAACATGGATTTAATGTTTCTGGTGTTGTGCCAAATAATGAAGCAATTGTTGCACTTGCTTTATCAAAATATGGATCAGCCACGGCTTTTATTATGATGGCGGGAATGGTCTTTAATATTTTAATCGCACGCTTTACACGATTTAAATATATTTTTCTAACAGGTCATCATACTTTATATATGGCATGTATGGTTGCTGTTATCTTATCTGTATCAGGGTTACATGACGGATTACTTGTTTTAATTGGAGGACTTGCTCTAGGTATTATCATGTCCTTATCTCCAGCAATTTTGCAACCTTTTATGAAAGATGTTACCGGTAATGACAATGTTGCTTTGGGACATTTTAGTGCAGTTGGTTATGCACTAAGTGCGCTCGTTGGAAAAGCTGTTAAGGGCAAAAAGAAAGTATCTACTGAAGAAATTAATTTTCCAAAAGGCTTAGGGTTCCTACGTGACAGTACAGTAAGTATTACATTAACTATGGCAATATTATATGTTATTGTAGCGTTTGCTGCAGGCAAAGATTATATTCAATCTCAATTAAGTGATGGTCAACATTTCATGGTGTTTGCCTTGATTAAAGCAGGAACATTTGCCGCAGGTGTCTTTGTCATTTTAGCTGGTGTTCGTTTAGTTCTAGCTGAAATTGTCCCTGCATTTAAAGGTATCTCTACAAAACTAGTACCTAATGCTAAACCTGCTTTAGATTGTCCTATCGTATTCCCATTTGCACCTAATGCCGTAATTATTGGCTTTTTTGCAAGTTTTGTCGGTGGACTTGTCAGCATGCTTATTATGGGAGCAGCTGGTACGATTATCGTACTTCCGGGTGTTGTGCCACATTTCTTTACAGGTGCAACTGCAGGAGTTTACGGCAATGCTACAGGTGGAGTCAAAGGAGCTATCCTTGGTTCATTCACAAATGGATTAGTTATCAGTTTCTTACCAATTTTATTAATGCCTGTTTTAGGCGATTTAGGGTTTGCAGGATCTACTTTCTCTGATGCAGACTTTGGTGTTTCTGGTATTTTCTTAGGCAAACTTGCTAATTTAGGTGGTTCTGGTGCGGTAATTATCGGTGTTTTAGCCGTTCTAGCATTAATGTTTGCCGTATCTTTCAAAAAGAAAGACTCTACTAAATAAACACATTTAGCGAGAAAGTTTTTTCTCGCTTTTTCATTAACACTTTTGCCTGCTTTCTTTTTATCTAGTAGACACCCTAAACAATGCACTTTATCTATTCCCCTAATAAATCATACACTTATGTAAGCTAACTCATTATATACATCAATTACCTTTAGAAAGGCTATTATTATGGAAAATTTTGCAAAACGTATTCGTTTAGAACTATTAAAAACACTAATGCATTTAGGATTTGGCCACTTTGGTGGATCACTGTCTATCGTAGAAACCTTGGCAGTATTATATGGAAAACACATGACTATCTATCCTGAAAATCCTAAACATCCAAATAGAGATTACTTTATTTTATCTAAAGGGCATGCCGGCCCTGCACTCTATGCGACACTGGCTTTAAAAGGATTTTTTCCTTTAGATATGTTAGACACACTAAATCAAAATGGAACACATCTCCCCTCACACCCAGATTGCCATTTAACACCTGGTGTTGATATGACAACTGGTTCTCTTGGACAAGGCATTTCAGTTGCTTCAGGTATCGCTTATTATCATCATGTTAATCACTTACCTAATAAAATATTTTGTATTGTAGGTGACGGAGAATTGAACGAGGGACAATGTTGGGAAGCTTTTCAATTCATTGCACATCATCAATTAAAAAATTTAATCGTCTTTATTGATGAGAATAAAAAACAATTGGACGGAACAACATCTACTATTTGCAATCCTTTTGACTTCGTTCAAAAAATGCAATCCTTTGGGTTTCACTCTCTAAGAATTAAAGGAAATGATGTTAATCAAATTGATCTAGCTATTCAAGAGGCTTACTCTCAAGATAAACCTACAGCTATCATTTTAGATACCATAAAAGCTCAAGGAGTCCCTTATTTAGAACAAAAAGAGGATAATCATCACATTCGTCCAAATAAAGAAGATAGTGCAGCTATTCAAATTGCTATTTCACAATTAGAGGAGGAATTAAACAATGGAAATGCGTAAAATGTATGCTCAAACTATCGAACAAATAGCTAAAGCAGACCCTAATGTTTTCGTCTTGGAAGCTGACTTGAGTAATGCCATTGCGACACAATCTTTGAAACAAACACTTGCACATCAATACATTAACTTAGGGATTATGGAAGCTAATATGATGGGAGTAGCCGCAGGAATTTCTGTAGCAGGAGGTGTGTGCTTTGTTCACACATTCGGACAATTTGCAACACGCCGAGCTTTCGACCAAATTTTTGTATCATTAGCTTATGCCAAACAACATGTGGTTATTGTTGGATCAGACGCTGGGGTAAGTGCTGAACATAATGGTGGTACACACATGTGTTTTGAAGACACAGGGTTAATGAGATTGGTTCCACATGCACATATTTATGATGTAGCAGATGAATACCAATTAGCTTATTTGTTAAAAAAAGCCTACAAAACAAAAGGTGTTCACTATTTACGTATTATGCGAAAACAAGCTGATGTCATTTATACAGAACAAGACACATTTGAAAATGGCTCTAAAGTACTACGTCAAGGTACAGATGTCACATGCATAGCCAACGGCATTTGTTTAAGCACACTTTTACAAGTTGCAGATGAGCTGACTAAGGATAATATTTCCGTTGAAGTCATTGATTGCTACCGTTTGAAACCGCTAGATACCCAGACGATTATAACAAGCGCACAAAAAACTAACTTGGTCATAACTTGTGAAAACCACAATGTTATCGGTGGGTTAGGAAGTGCCGTGGCTGAAACACTTTCCCAACATTGTCCTACTAAACTTATCCGTTTGGGAGTACAAGAGCAATTTGGACAAGTAGGAAAATTAGACTATTTGAAACAGTACTATCATATTGACACACAACACATTATAGATACGATTAGGCAGGCTATTCAAACAAAATAAATAACACATTTTGATTAAGTAGTGCATTAACTACTTTTCCTAGTCACGAGTTAAGAGATTTTGTCGTACTTATCAAAATACACCTTATTTATGATATAGAGGCGTATCAAACACATCAATTCCGTCATAGCCAAAAAACATACATCGTTCTGTCCAGAAAAATTTAGGATACACAATAAATTAGGACTGAAAAAGATCTTTAAATAACAAAAACTGGGAAAAAACTAAAAAATCGTGCTGGCTTTTTTATCTAGGCTCTTCGTCAAATTATGTTGGTAAGTAAAAATTCCAGCAAATATTAAGTTGTTTTTTCTTAATAGGGCTAATTGTTTCTTTTCGAATCGATATGCAGTTGTCAAGGTTTATAGCGTGAGCGTGCCTTGACAATAAGCATACTGATTTGATAGACTTTTCAGCCCATATTAAGATTGTTTAAATAATTTTTCTTGCACTAAAAATACTCGAGTTCGTAAATATGTAAAATATTTGAACCCATAACTCATGCGATTTAATAATTTTATTTTTCGATTTATCCCCTCAATAACACCGTTAGAATA
>NZ_SPPB01000080.1 GCF_004570605.1 Granulicatella sp. WM01
ATTTATGGCGATTCAGTAGTGTTGCAATTTTTGAAATAGTATAGCCCTCGTTTAATAATATTTCAATTTGACTTCTTTCTTTATCACTTAAGTGTTTATAGTGTCGTTTTGTGGTATAATGTACTTCGGACATGAAAATCTTCCTATCTATTTGGTTTGGCAACTTTAGTATAGCTGATTTTCATGTTTTTTTGTTTATTTTTATTTGTTGCACTTCATTTTACAACACGGGGATTTGTAGATTACAAGCAGAAAACTAATTTTTATATTGACTTTTTTAACAAATAAATGTATGTTTATACTAGCAATTTAACTAAATAAGAAAAACAGAGTAGGCATGATGCGTTAAGTGTTCGCAAATGGGAGGTCGTTGCGAAACGAAGTGGTTAATAAGTTCTTTGCATGTGTTGGTTTAATAAAAGCAACACATGGGAAGGCAACTGCGCGTTTGATTGTCGCTTCCGCTGTGAAAGTTGCGGTGCACTGTTTTTGGTGCACCCATTTTTTGTGTAAAGGAGATTTTGAATGAAGAAATGCAAATTATTGCTAGCTATTGTTGTTATTGCTAGTCTTTTAACGTTATGGAATCCGTTAGGTTTTACATTTAAGCAACAAATGTTAACGGGCACGTTACTTATGGTTGTGCCGTTTTGGGCAACAAATGTTATTCATAAGAGCTATTCATGTGGCATATTGTTATTGAGTTATTTTCTATTTGGTAGCACCCCACAAGAGCAAATCTATCAATTTGTGTGGTCAGATACTAATTTGCTTATTATATCCACGACTTTACTGAGTGTTGGTATGATGAAAACTGGAGTCGTTCATCGTGTGGTGGAATCTCTCTTAAAATATTGTGCAAAGCGTATGCTATTATTACTCATTCTGCCGTATATTTTAGGGATAGCTTTAGTGTTTGTTATTCCACAAGCATTTGCTCGAGTGATTATTCTAGGTGTTATTTTAGATGGCTTATTGATTGCAAAAAAAGCTGGACAAGAACGTGTGAAAGCCATTCTAATTTTTAATGCCTTTGTAGGTGTTTCTGTGGCATATATGCTTTTTAGTAATGGAGATATTGTGTTAAATGTGTCAGCGATAACTTTTGCAGGAAAAGAACTAGGTGCACATTTTACCTTTTTAAATTGGTTTTTATGGATGGCTATACCTGTTTTAGTGACAGCTGTATTAACAATTATGCTCACACGTCTATTATTCAAAAAAGAGTTAGAGCAATTTAGTGTAGATATGATTACACAAACAACTCAACACAATCAACACATTAGTCGTCATGTACAAATTGGAAGTATTGTGATTATGGCAGGTGTGATTGCCTCTTGGATGAGTCAACATATTCATCATATTCAACCATGGGTATTTGCAACTATTGCTGTTGTTGTGCTTTATGCATTTAAAGTATTGGAATATAAAGATTTATCATCAGTTAATGTTCATTTCATTTTGTTCTTATTAACAGTATTTAACATTGGTAAAGTGCTTGGACAAAGTGGAGTGACAAAGATTGTTTTTGAACATTTGCAGCAACTAATTCCTCAAAATCAATCTATTTTTTATAGTATTATTATTGTATTTGTCATTATGATTTTACATTTATGCATTGGCTCATCAGTGGCGACAATGTCAGTTGTTTTACCTATTTTGATTCCTTTAATGGAAAGTGCAGGATATTCAGGCATTATAGTTGTCTTAATGACGTATGTTATTGTTAATATTCATTTTATGTTGCCTTTCCATCATGCTGTGATGATGATGGGCATTGGAAAATCATATTATACTGAAAAAGACTTATTAAGATATGGTTCAGTAATGACGTTTGTGACACCAATTTTAATTTTAGGTGTTTACTTTGGTTGGTGGAGTCTGTTAGGATTAATTTAATATGATTTTATGATGTGAGAACGTATATGCATATTGTGATTTTATTTAGTAATTGCCTAATACTCTTGTATGTCGATATGTACGTACAAGAGTATTAGTATAACAATGAAAAAAGGAGAAACGTATGGGAATTATTCAATTTAAACAACCTACTCAATTATGTGGCATTATTAATGTCACACCAGATTCATTTTCTGATGGAGGAAAATATTTAGCTTGTGAAGCTGCATTAGCACATGCTGGTACATTAATTGCGCAAGGAGCTAGTTTATTAGATATTGGTGGAGAGTCCACTAGACCAGGAAGTAGCTATGTTGATATCCAAGAGGAAATCAAACGTGTTGTGCCTGTTATTAAAGCAATTAAAGAACGTTACGATATTCCAATATCAATAGATACATGGAAATCAGAAGTGGCTCAGGAAGCTCTTAGAGCTGGTGCTGATATTGTCAATGATATTACAGGCTTGTTAGGGGATGATAATATGGCAAAAGTCGTTGCGGATTATCAAGCAGATGTGATTATGATGTTTAATCCAGTTATTGCAAGACCGACACACCCTAGCGCAACGATTTTTTCAACATTTTATCGTAAACAACCGTTTAGTGAACACGAATTAGAAGAATTTTTGACCTTGGATATTGTAACATTAATGACTCGTTATTTTGATAAGGCTTTATGCATAGCACAAAAGGCAGGAATTGAAAAACATCATATTAGCTTAGATCCAGGAATTGGTTTTGGATTAACAAAACGTGAAAATTTACAATTAATTCAACGCTTAGATGTGTTACATGATTTAGAGTACCCAATCTTTTTAGGGGTGTCACGTAAACGATTTATTATGAATATTTTAGAAGAAAATGGACTAAATACAGATATTACAAGTGAGCAAGGATATGCCTTGCGTGATGTGGCGTCTGCTCATTTAAGTGCCATTGCTGCAGCAAAAGGTGTTGAAGTTGTGCGTGTTCATGATATAATGACACATAAAGTGGCACAAAAAATTGGAACAAATATACGCTTTGCTGACACGGTAGATGATGTTCATTTACAAGCGTATAAAAAATAGAGGAATGGTATGAAAAAAGAGATATTAGACTGGTTATCTTCTTACAAAAGTAAACAGCCAAATTTTGGTTTGGAACGTATGCAAACATTATTACAACTTAGAGGCAATCCACACCTTAAAATGCCTATTATTCATATTGCAGGTACAAACGGAAAAGGCTCTACAATAGCGTGTTTATCGCAACTGTTGCAAGCAATGCAATTAAAGGTAGGTGTATTTTCTTCACCGTATATTGTGCATTACCATGATCAAATTTCAGTTAATGGACGTTCTATAGACGATACACATTTACAATCATTAGTAAATGTGTATCGAGAATTATGTAATCAACATGCAGAGGTATTACAAGGGCTAACAGAATTTGAATTGGTTACGGCAATTGCTTACGATTATTTCTATCAACAACAAGTTGATGTGGCTATTATTGAAGTAGGCATGGGGGGGTTACTAGATAGCACAAATGTTTGCCAACCTATGTTAACAGGCATTACAACGATTGGACTAGATCATGTTGATTTACTTGGTAATACATTGGCAAAAATTGCTGAACAAAAAGCAGGCATTATGAAATACTGTGTGCCTATTGTTACAGGAAATATTGAGCATGAAGCCTTAGGTGTTATTGAAACAAAAGCTGCTCAATTATCTAATTTGCATATATCTTGGCAAAAAGATTATGCAGGTAAGTATGTAGCATCTTATGAACAAGGCGAACTATTTGAATTTAGAAATGTCTATCGAACATCTTTGTTCAACGTGTCGTTACTTGGCATGCATCAAGTTGACAATGCATCTATGGCTATTATGTTGGCAGATGAATTTTGTCGCATAAGGCATTTAAAACAATTGTCTAATCGTCGTGTTCAAAAAGCACTTACTCAAGTATCGTGGCATGGACGTATGGAGCAATTGTCTAATCAGCCATGTATTGTGATTGATGGGGCACATAATCCACATGCTATGAAACGTTTAGTTGAAAATATGAATAAACGCTACAACACGTATCGTAAGCATATTATTTTTTCGTGTATACAGACAAAAGATATTGACACTATGCTAAATGATTTGCACGCTATTGAACATGCAACAATCTATTTAACGTCTTTTGATGATGAACGCTCTATTGATACACAACATGTAGACAATCTTTCTAAGCAAAGGCACATAAAAAGGGTAGACTGGAAACAGTTTCTTGATACTATAACATTGGAAGATGATGAGATGATATTAATAACAGGCTCTCTTTACTTTTTATCACACGTTAGAGGGTATGTACTGGAGGAAAAACATGGATAAGAAAAAAATTGAACAAGCAGTAAAAATGATTATTGAAGCTGTGGGGGAAGACGGACAGCGTGAGGGTTTGCAAGAAACACCTCAACGTATTGCAAAAATGTATGAGGAAATTTTTTCTGGATTAGGGAAAAATGCTCAAGACCATTTGTCAAAATCATTTGAGATTGTAGATGACAATATGGTTATTGAGAAAGATATTCCGTTCCATTCAATGTGCGAACATCATTTTTTGCCATTTTATGGGAAAGTCCATATTGCCTACGTGCCAAATGGAAGAGTGGCTGGCTTGTCTAAACTGGCAAGAACAGTAGAAGTCTACGCTAAAAAACCTCAAATCCAAGAAAGGTTAACGATTGAAATTGTTGAGGCATTGATGAATTATTTAGATGCAAAAGGTGCCATGGTTGTTATTGAGGCTGAGCATATGTGTATGAATATGCGAGGCATTAAAAAACCGGGAACATCAACAGTAACATCTGTAGCACGTGGTGTTCTTGAACAAGATGACACATTGAAACAAGAAGCATATCGTCTAATGGGATTTTAACATAAGGTAGGAAAAGTATGGATAAATTAGAGATTAAAGGATTGAGTTTATTTGCTCATCACGGTGTGTTTGCCAGTGAAAAAGAGTTAGGGCAAAAGTTTATTATTCATGCAACAATTTATTACGACATGAGCCAAGCAGCCGTTAATGGAGATTTAGAAAAATCTATTCATTATGGTGAATTAAGCGAACAATTAGTAAAGTGGTGTCAATCTGAAAAAGAAGATTTAATCGAAACGGTTGCATTTAAATTGATTGAACGTATTTTTGAAACCTATTCTATCGTACAACAAGTTGATTTAGAATTACAAAAACCTTGGGCACCTGTGCATCTGCCATTAGATGTTTGTTCTGTTACACTGAGTAGAAAAAAACGCCGAATGTTTATCGGATTAGGAACGAATATGGGCGATAAAGTAGCACTTTTAGATAAGGCTTTACAGAGTATAGAGCATAAAGGGCTGCGTATTGTAAAGGTTTCTAAACGATTAGAAACAGAACCTTGGGGCTTACTTGAGCAAGACACCTTTTTAAATCAAGTCATTGAAATAGAAACATACTTTGAACCTTTACATGTTTTGCATATTCTTCAACAAATAGAGCAAGAAATGGGACGTGTTCGTCAAATGAAATGGGGGCCACGTTGCATTGATTTAGACATTTTGATGATTGGAGATGAAATTCTTCAACATGACCATTTAGTTGTTCCGCATCCTTATATGTGTGAACGTGAATTTGTATTGGCACCTTTGGCTGAAATTGCACCATTTGCTATTCACCCATTGGAGCGTACGCAAATTCGTTTGCTTTTAGAACGATTAAGACAACAAGATACTAATTAAAATGGAATAGTTTTTGTGATTTTATGACTTGGAAGCAGTCAAGTCCATTAAAAGATATTTTTTATGAAGATTATATTAGCATTCAAAAAGCTGAACAAAAAATCAGAGGTTATATAAAAAATAGCATGACTGAATATTTGCTATGATTTTATTTACTGTAAATGATTTTTTGGGTGTACAATAAATCGTGTTGGTGAACAAAAAGGTTCGCCAACACGATTATTTTTTTATAGAAAAAAGTGAAGCAAACCAGTAAACTATAAGTTGAGAGAAAATAGTAAAGAGGTGCTTCACATGGATAAGAATACCAGAAAATTATTGAAATTAGAAGAAGAATTTGAATTTCCAGAAAATTGGCTAACTCAAGACGTGCAACATCATATTAAATATCATATTATTCATGCCAGCTGGGAAAGAAAAATAGAAAAATGTCATCATTGTGGGCATAATCAACTGATTCGTTATGGGAGTTATTTAAGAAAAATAAAATTATTATCTGTTTATGAAAATCCCACTAAATTACATTTAAAAATGAGACGTTATCAATGTACTTGTTGTCATAAAACGATGACCTGTGAAACACCTATTGTTAAAAAATATTGTCATATTGCTACAGCTGTCTATCA
>NZ_SPPB01000081.1 GCF_004570605.1 Granulicatella sp. WM01
ACGAGGGACTAATGAAAATCACAATGGTTTAATTCGAGAATTTTTACCAAAGGGAAAATCATTTAATTTAGTACCTATTCAAATGATAACAACTATACAAAATGCGTTAAATAATAGACCTAGACGTATACTAGACTATGATACACCTCATACTATGTTTAATCGTTTGTGTGCAACGACATAAACTATAACAGAATAGGTGTAACCGTAAAGGCTCGCTACGCTAATACCTTGACCGTTACACCTATTCCATTACAAAACAACTATGTCGCACACAGACATAGACTGTGACTTTAGTATTTTTCATGTACTGTTGCACTTGGCTTTACAATTCGAGTTTTAAAAAAAATTGAAATATAGTTAAATTTTGATTGCTTTTATTCTCTCTTCGTGGTATGGTAACGATATTGTTTATTTAAAGGCAAAGAAAGGTGTGGCAAAGGTTATAATGGAAGAGAAAACATATCCAATGACTTTAGAAGGTAAAGAAAAGTTAGAAGCTGAGTTAGAAGAATTAAAACTTGTTAAGCGTCCTGAAATTATTGAACGTATTAAAATTGCGAGAAGTTACGGAGATTTATCAGAAAATTCAGAATACGATTCAGCTAAAGATGAACAAGCGTTTGTAGAAGGACGCATTACAACAATTGAAAAAATGTTACGTTTTTCAGAAATTATTGATGATCAAGCAATTGATAAAAATGAAGTATCTTTGGGAAGAACTGTTACTTTTATTGAATTGCCAGATGGAGAAGAAGAAACATACACTATTGTAGGTGGTGCAGAAGCTAGTCCACTAGAAGGTAAAATTTCAAATGTTTCACCGATTGCAAGTGCATTAATTGGAAAAAAACTTAACGATATTGTGATTATTGAAACACCTGGTGGATCAATGCAAGTGAAAATTACTAAAATTGAAGCAGCTCAATAATAAGAGTGTGTAAGTCATCATGAATAGTCTATGAATGACAAAATGGGACTGGGAAAAAAGTCTTAAAAATAAAAACAGCTTATAATGACGTCATCAGAAACGTTGATTATAAGCTGTTTTCAATTTTTCAAATGTTAATCAAAAGGCTAAATTTTAGTTTTTTCCCAGTCCCTTTTGATAGAGTTTTAAACTTTAAAAGACATATGAACAGTGAGAAATCAATAAGTAGATAAGATTTCTTATTGCTTTTTGTGAGGTTTTTTTAATAATGTTAGAGTAATCAGAAGAACGCAGTATATAAACATGATGTAAAATAAAGATAACTGATAATAGGTTCTACACATCACTTTATTATAGAGTAATGGCAAAGTACATTTTAAAAGAACATAGCATTTAATGCCAATATTATATCAAAATGAATAACGTGCTTATATTCTGATATATTGATAATATGGTCAGATAGTTTCTTTTTAGTGTACTGATAGTTAGCTTATCGGGAGGAATGTGATATAAATTATATAAGATTTTTAGTATGGATAGTGTGATCTATTAAGGCATCTATTTAATGCCTCTAGTGAAAAATAAATAAAAATCTTTTTAATCTAATATTAATGTTGAATGATACAGACAAATAGCACTAAATCAATGATACTTTATGTTTGAAAAATAAGACTAGCTTGGAATGCTTGATAACATAAGGTTTTATCTTGAGAGAATATGACAGAAATAAGATATAAAAAAATTATTTAATTTTTTTGTTTTTTAAAGGTTTTTTTAATGAAAAATAAACTTTAAAATGGTATGATTTTATAGAAAGATGAATTTGCTTGAAGGACGGATGAGAATGAACAGATTTTTTAATAATAAGCGGCTATTATTTGTAGTGGTTACGATTGTTTTATTAATTGGATTAACAACTTTTTCACTTTTAGTGGGAAATCAAAATACCGTTTCTTCAACTGGCACGGAAACAATGAGTTGGTTTAATCGCTTATTGTCTGCTCCTGCAAATGCTATATCAAATGTGACGAATTCCATTAATCATTTAGTAAACACCTACCAAGAAAATGAAGAATTAAAGAAAAATATGGATAATTATTTTTCGCTTCAACTAAAGCAAGAGGCTTTAGAAAAAGAAAATGCTGCATTAAAACACGAATTGCAATTAAAAAAAGATTTATCAGACTATACAACGGTATCAGCTACTGTGATTAGTCGTTCACCAGATACATGGTTTAACCAACTTGTTATTAATGTTGGACAGGACAATGGATTAGAGATTGGTATGTTAATGATGTCGAATGGTGGTGTGGTCGGACGTGTATCTGAAGTGAGTGCTACAACAGCAAAAGTAATGTTATTAACGACTGCTCAAGAAAATTCTATTTCAATATCCTCGGTTATTCAAACACAAAAAGACGGTGCATACGGTGTTATCAGTAGATATGACAATGCAACAAAACGTTTTATTATGTCAAATATTGATTTGAATGCAGATGTTCAACCAAATCAAACTGTATCAACTTCAGGTTTATCTGGGATCGCACCGAGTGCTTTACCAGTTGGTGTGGTAGAATCGGTTAAAGTAGACGATAGTGGATTGTTTAAAGAAGCGTCAATCAAACCGTATGGAGAGTTGCATGATATTTATTACGTTACCATTGTCAAGCGCAGTAGTGAGAAGGTGCAAAACGAATGAAACGGTTTATTAGTCAATATATCATATTTCCATTTTGTTTAATATTGCCTATTTTTTTAGACGGTATTCTATCCATTTATTCATACAGTGCCTTTATGACAAGCGAACATCAAATGGTATGGCAGTTAACGTATATGATATTTTTTAGTGCAATTATTTTTTATCCTGAAAGACGATATGTTTACTTTGCACTTGTTATCGGTTTAATATATGATTTTTATTACGCTCCAATACTAAGTTTTTATACAACACCGTTTTTATTAATTGTGTATATTTTTATATTATGTCAACCGTATCTCAGTTTGCAAAATTTCCCATTGCGCCTATTATGTAACATTTGTTTGTTATTTAGTGTAAATAGCCTACAATATATTATGGGAATTATTCATAAACTGAATACCATTGAACTGTCGGTTTATTTTAGCCAAAAAGTTGTGCCTACGGTCATTTTAAATGCAGCATGTTTTAGCATAATGTACCCTATGTTAAAAAAAATCTTTTTATGGATAAAATTGAGTAAATAACTAGTCAGTAGTGTTAGATTATGATAGAATGATAATGTGTATTAAACACGTACCTTATACTTGGTCTTTTGGTTTCACCAACCATTCACTCGGCATAAGGAAACATTTAAGAAAGAAGAGGTGTTAGAAATGGCAATTTCTAAAGAACAAAAAACAGAAATCATTAAGGCTTATGCAACACACGAAGGAGATACTGGTTCTCCAGAAGTGCAAATCGCAGTATTAACTGCTGAAATTAATGCTTTAAATGAACATGCACGTGTGCATAAAAAAGATTTTCATTCTGCACGTGGAATGATGAAAAAAATTGGACATCGTCGTCATTTATTGGCGTATTTACGTAACAAAGATATTCAACGTTATCGTGAATTAATTCAACGTTTAGGATTACGTCGTTAATCCACTTTGGAACGGCATTCCCTAGGAGTGCCGTTTTATTTAGGTTTTATGTCAAATAAAGAGTAATTGTGATTTTAGGTCATGTTAAGTATACAGTACTAGATTTGATAATTAAATTGTAGTCCTAGCTATCAATTCTATTTATTGTATAGCTTTTATTTATCATCACAACGAAAAATATTATATATGTGACCACAGTACTACTATGCAAAAAAGAGCTATTTCATAAAATAGTTGTTTTTTGTTTAGTAGCGTGGTAGAAAAGGAGAATTTATGTCAACAAAACAAGTTTTTGAAACAGTTTGGGGAAATCGCCCATTAAAAGTAGAAATCGGACAATTAGCTAAGCAAGCAAACGGTGCTGTATTGGTTCGTTATGGAGATACTGTTGTATTAAGTGCCGTTGTGTGTTCAAAAAATCCTATTGACGGAGATTTTTTTCCGCTAACAGTGAACTATAATGAAAAAATGTATGCTGTAGGAAAAATTCCGGGAGGATTTATCAAACGTGAAGGTCGACCAAGTGAAAGTGCAACACTAACGGCACGTTTAATTGATAGACCTATTCGTCCAATGTTTGCTGAAGGATTTAGAAATGAAGTACAAATTACAAATACAGTATTATCTGTTGAACAAGACTGTTCACCAGAAATGGCAGCAATGTTTGGATCCAGTTTAGCATTATGTATTTCAGATATTCCATTTGATGGTCCTATTGCAGGTGTTGATGTTGGTCGTGTAGATGGACAATATATTATTAATCCAACGGTTTCACAAAAAGAAAATAGCGATATTGAATTGTCTGTTGCAGGAACAAAAACAGCCATTAATATGGTAGAGAGTAGTGCTAAAGAAGTTTCTGAAGAAGATATGTTGAATGCTTTATTATTCGGTCATGAAGCTATTAAAGAGTTAGTAGAGTTTCAAGAGCATATTAGACAAGCAGTTGGAAAAGAAAAAATGACAATTGCGTTGATGCAATTAGACGAACAATTAGTTGAAGAAGCAACTCAATTATTTAAAGCCAAAATGTTGAGTGCTATTCAAACTGTAGAAAAATTAGAACGTGAAGCAAATATTGAGGCTGTTAAAGAAGAATTGATACAGTATTTTGAAGAAAAGTATGCTGATCATGAAGAATTAAGCAGAATTTTAAAAGAGGCTAGTCAAATTGCGTATGATTTAGAGAAAGACGAAGTTAGACGTTTAATTACAGAAGAAAAAATTCGTCCAGATGGGCGTCAATTAGATGAAATTAGACCTCTTGCTTCAGAAGTAGCTTTACTACCTCGTGTACATGGCTCAGGATTGTTTACTCGTGGGCAAACTCAAGCACTTACTGCAGCGACACTTGCACCTTTAGGAGAGCATCAAGTTATAGATGGGTTAGGTATTGAGGAAGGGAAACGATTTATTCATCATTATAATTTTCCTCAATTTTCAGTTGGCTCTACTGGACGTGCAGGAAGTCCAGGACGTCGTGAAATAGGTCATGGTGCTTTAGGAGAACGAGCATTGAAACAAGTTATTCCAACACCAGAAGAATTTCCTTATACCATTCGCTTAGTGTCAGAAGTATTAGAATCAAATGGTTCAAGTTCACAAGCAAGTATTTGTGCAGGGACACTAGCATTAATGGACGCAGGAGTACCAATTAAAGCACCAGTTGCTGGAATTGCTATGGGACTTGTGATGAATGAAGATAGTGGACAGTATACAGTATTGACTGATATTCAAGGTTTAGAAGATCATTTGGGCGATATGGATTTCAAAGTAGCTGGAACAAGTCAAGGAATTACAGCTTTGCAAATGGATATTAAAATTAAAGGAATAACCGAACAAATTTTAACAGAGGCATTAACGCAAGCTAAAAAAGCGCGCTTAGAAATTTTAGAGGAATTGACGAGCACCATTTCTGCTCCTCGTCAAGAGCTTAGCCCTTATGCTCCAAAAATAGAAATGATTCAAATTCATCCAGATCAAATTAAAGTTGTTATCGGACGTGGTGGAGAAACTATTAATGCAATTATTGATGAAACAGGTGTTAAAATTGATATTGATCAAGAAGGAAATGTGAGCATTGCTTCATCTGATTCAGACATGATAAAGCGTGCTATTCAAATTATAGAAGAATTAACGCATCAAGTAGAAGTAGGCAATGTGTATGAAGGTACAGTTAAGCGCATTGAAAAATTTGGAGCATTTGTTGAGTTAGTTAAAGGAAAAGACGGATTAGTGCATATTTCAGAAATAGCACATGAACGTACGAAATCTGTTGAAGATGTTTTATCATTAGAACAAAAAGTTCGTGTTAAAGTTATTGAAATTGATAAACAAGGACGTATCAATTTGTCTATGAAAGCACTGATTGATAAAATGGATTAAATAACTGAAGAAAAAGCATTGTATACGTAGCATAAAAATATAAGCTAAAATATGTTAGATAAAAAATAGATTGTTATACTTAATAAATCGTGTTGGTGAACAAAAAGGTTCGCCAACACGATTATTTTTTTATAGAAAAAAGTGAAGCAAACCAGTAAACTATAAGTTGAGACAAAATAGTAAAGAGGTGCTTCACATGGATAAGAATACCAGAAAATTATTGAAATTGGAAGA
>NZ_SPPB01000082.1 GCF_004570605.1 Granulicatella sp. WM01
GTCCTGTTGTTGAAGAAATGTATCGTCAATTTAAAGAATTCGGTTCAAGTTCAATAAAAATGGAAGATGATGAGACGTATGTTTTGGAGGACATTGCATTGCCACAGGCTATTGGAAGAATGATGTTAGTCCAATACAGTGAAGATATAATACATACTCTATTTTATGTTGTTAAACAGTACGGAAATTTAACGGGTAAAGAGTTGGTTGAATATACACATTCTAAAAATGGACCTTGGGATACAGTTTATCGTGAGGGGTTAAATTGTGAGATTACGGATACTGTGATTATATCGCAAGCTAAAAAGGAGTGGAAAATAATATGATGATTTTGTTAATTATACTTGCAGCACTTGTGGTGTTCTATTTATTAAAAATTTATATCCTTTTTGAAAGAGCAAAAAAATTAGAATTAGATTTTTCAGGGGCAAAATTTACGTATTGGCTTATTCCAATATTATTAATTTGGATTATCATAGAAACGTTATTTGACAAAAAAAGTAATAAAAGATTTAAAAGAGTGATATTTATGTTCTTAAATTTCAACACTTGTATGGATATAGGAATGATTATTTATAATGTTGCTTATAAAAAAGGTGAATTGGTTTCTAAAAAACAACAACATGACATTTATTTGAATCGTATCAAAAAAAATGTGAATGAAAAAATGAAACTAGCATAAGATTACGAAGCAAAGATTAGCATAAACTTGCTAGTCTTTTTTATATTCAACAAGGAGGTTATATGGATAACACATTTATTTCAAAAATGGCAGCACTATATCAAAATGTGCCGTCTGTTTTATTGCCGTCCATACGCATTGCTCAAGCTATTTTAGAGAGCAGTTGGGGGCAGTCTGAACTAGCTAAAGAAGCTAATAATTTTGCTGGTATTAAAGCCAGCAAGGAGTGGACTGGTAGTACACACGTTAAATACTCAAATGAGGAGCATGACGGTGTGGTCACGTCTGAACGTTCAGCATTTAGAAAGTATGCTAGCGTTGAGGAATTTGTTAAAGACCATAGCCAGTTTATCACGTCTACAGAATGGCGAAAAAACCACTATTCTAGCGTGATACATGCCAAAGGGTATAAAGAGCAAGCACAAGCATTAACGGGCTTGTATGCTACAGATAGTGGCTATGGGAGTAAGTTAATAGAACTTATAGAAAAATACAATTTAACACAATACGATAAAGAAAAGGAAAGTGAGAGCATGGCAAAACATTTAGTCATTTGTGGACATGGAAAAAATCCTAACGGGAGTTATGACCCCGGAGCGATTGGTTCAAATGGAACAGAAGCAGAATGGGTAAGACGGTTGGCAACGGCAATGTCACGCTATAACCATACGGATATTGAATACATTACAGAACAAAACGTATATGAACATCGGAATATCAATACGTATAGTGGATACGAAAGCATTACAGAATTGCACTTAAACGCATTTAATGGGCAAGCGAAAGGGTGTGAGGTACTCATTTGGCATGAATATAATGCAGATGACTTAGACAATGCATTATTGGCTATCTTAGCTAAATATTTTGTCAATCGTGGCATTAAGAAAAGAGATAACTTATATAATATGAGTGTATCAGCAAGATGTGGGTACAATTATCGTTTAGTTGAATGTTGTTTTGTGGACAATTCGGAAGATATGGCGATATTTTCAAAATCTTTAGATGATATTGCTAGACAATTTGTAGAAGCCATTACAGGAAAAGCCGTGCAACAACCCACTCCACAAGAGGAACATCAGAACACACAGCCAATCGTTGACTTTCCACAAAGTTTTAGAGCCTTAACAGAGGGGCAAGACGTAAAAGTATCCAAGCATGCCACACACTACCAAAATGGTAAACCAATCAATCCGTTAGTCCTTGGAAACACATATACTATTACAGGGAAAATGGACGTGCAACAATCCCATTCTAAACGTGCGTACCGTTTAGCAACAAACAACTCGGCAATCGGTTGGGTGTTGGAACAGGATATTGTCGAAGCATGGCAAACTTTGGAACAAGCACCAAAAGAAAGTACACAATTCACATTAGGTGAAAAAACGTATAAAATTGAAGAAGTATAAAGAAACCCCTAGCCTTTGGCTAGGGGATTTTTATTTGTCCATAATTTTGTCCATTTAAAAAAATTTACAGTTAATTATATTTAGTCATACTACGCATTACAAAGCCATTCTTAACACATTTTTTTACTATATTTCACTAAAAAAATCCCTTATGATGCGTATTTAGAAAATATTTAAACGCTATATAACAGTGAAAATGCTGTTGTATAGCGTTTTTTGTGTTTTAGAAAGTATTAAAAAATATTAAAAAGTATTTTTTGGTTGGACAAAAGTTGGACAAAATCATAAATCATCAAAAATTTTTAATGCCAGTTTTTCTTCTGTATCTTTTAACTCATCGATTAAATGTAAATATACCTGTTGTGTAATAGCAGTTGATGAATGACCAAGGCGTTTTGATATATATAAAATTGATGAACCTTTATACAGTAAAATTGACCCGTGTGTATGTCGTAAAGCGTAAACATTGTTGATTTATTAATGTTTATAATGAATTTGTCCATATAGATGTTAATAATATAATTTTTTTAAATATTAGCTCTTCATTATCGGTTGAAAATGTAAAAAATGGCATTTTTTTTATAAATTCAAACAAAGATATTGGTGTTAATGTATGAAAAATTGAAGATTTTTGAATATTCAAATCAGGATAAAGAAGCAGTCTAAAAAAGCGAAAAAATCCAGATACTTATATAAACGGATAAAATAATCAACCTATTAGATTAATAGCTTAAACTCTCTACTTATAAAGCGTGACTGGAAAAAAGTATTAAAAATAAAAAACAGCTTATAATGACGTTATCAAAAACGTTGATTCTAAGCTGTTTTCAAATTTTAATCGAAATGCTAAAATTTTAGTTTTTTCCCATTTCCTTTTGTTAATTAAAGATTTCCTTATTCATTTATGCAAATGTTATGCTTAAAGTAGTGCGATAAGTTTTTCTTGGTTAAGATGCGTGTAGTCATTAAAGAATTGATGTAATTCACGTAAAATGGCTGGAATATATCCTTTCTCATCATTTTCAATTTGTAGTACTAAGAGAGGTTCGTGTAAACTCATGCGTAATAAAAACCAACCAGAACCATAAGGAGAGTGGACATCGAAACGTACTCCTTCTTCATTATCGTGATTTAATGTAAAGCCAACGATGTCTTTTTGCCGTAAATTATCAATAATTTGACGACCGTATTGTTGATAGTTTTCTATTTCTAGTTTAAATCTTACTTCTTGAGTTTGTGCGGGTTGTTTAAGAGTTGCAATAAGGTCACTTAAACTTGTTTGTTTGTCAAGTAGACGAGGAAGTAGCATTAAAATTTTAGCTACAGCGTATGTTCCGTCATCTAGGAAATAGTTTTCTTTGAAAGCGGCATGTCCACTCGTTTCAATGGCTAGTTGGCAATCTGTTCCAGAATTATTTAAGTCAATAGCACGGTTAATAACATTTCTATATCCTGAAATGTAACGAACTTGTTTGCCACCTAAGGAATGAATAAAGTTTTTTAAATGTTCACTTGTTGGTGAATTTGTTACAATACTTGTATTCGGATGTTCAGAAAGGACAATGTAACTTAAAATAGCAATTAAATTATTGCGATTTAGTAATTGCCCATCTTTTGTTACAACTGCTGAACGGTCAACATCAGTATCAAATATAATTCCTAAATCTGCTTGGTGTCTTAATACCGCTTGTTTGATACTTTCCATAGCCTCTTTATTGTCAGGATTAGGAATATGATTTGGGAAATTTCCGTCAGGTTCTAAAAATTGTGATCCACTAATATCAGCACCTAAAACAGCTAGAACTTCTTTAGCAAAGAACCCCCCTGCACCGTTACCAGCATCTACAATAATATGCATGTCTTTTAGAGGTGTTGGTGTATCAAGGGTACAGCCTTGTTGAATTTTTTGAACTAAGTCTTTTGCGTAAGTTGGTAAAATAGAGTGATACTGTAAATTTCCTTTATGCTGTGATTGAGGAGTTTGGGTGTGTGTTAGAATATATTCAATATCTTCATGCTCGGCACCACCTGTCTGACTAAAAATTTTAATCCCGTTGAAATAAAAAGGCAAGTGACTGGCTGTAAACATAATACCCGCATCTGTTTTAAATTGCTCGTACTGTGTACTCATAAACATTGCTGGAGTAGTAGCTAGCCCAAAATCAATAATGTTAACGCCAAATGCGAGTGCAGTTTCCCTAAACGTTTGGCTAAGAGATGGTCCGCTTAATCGACTGTCACGACCAACCCCTATTGTCAATGTTCCTTGTTGATATTTTTCATGTAAGACAGGATTTTGGCACAGCCAATTAATAACGCCTTTTGTTATATCTTGCACATTTTCTTGTGTTAAATTTGCAGTGTGTTCATGTGTGCTAATAGCAATGCCACGAATATCTGATCCGTTTTGTAAATGTAATAAATCCATAAAGAAGAACTCCTTAGTCTTGATTTTTTATGATTGAATATAGCATAGCATAAAATTTGGTTTAAAGATATAATCTATGCATAAAAAATTAATGGTTCTGGAGATTTGCACTAAAATGGTTAAGTGAATGTTTATGAAGATAAACGATTGATGAAAGGAGATAATAAGAGGCGTAATTTTTATTAAATAATTAGAAAAAACTTTACATTAGAATCTAGTAGTGCCTAATGTAAAGTCTTTGAGTTTATTTTTTAGTCAGATAGGGTATGTTAATACTATGATAATTTAATGTGTTTCATATCCTAATAATATGCCTTCGTTTTCTCCATAAAAACTACATAAACCGGAAGTTTTTATGAATGTAATTTCAGCTTTTGGAAAGTCTTGTTGAATGAGCGTTTTAAGTTGTTGACAAGCAGAAAGGTTGTTACAATGGGCTATTATGACTTTACCACCTTGGTAGTTTGCTTTCTTCATTTCATCATAAGTCGCTAAAATTGCTTTTTTTTCGCCACGTGCTTTTTGAAGTAGCTCTAATTTTCCTTCAGAACTGGCTGTACCAACCATACGGATGTTTAATAAGCCAACAATAGTTCCAATAAATTTGTTTAGGCGACCGTTTTTAATTAAATTATCCACTTTGGCAAGAACAAATAACAATTTTGTTTTTTGTTGATAAGCTGTAATGTGTTCCACAACTTCGTTAAACGATAATCCTAAACTGATAAGACGGTTAATTTCCAAAACAATTAAATCAATTTCTCCACTAGCAGATAATGAATCAATGATGTGAATATTGGCTTGATTATGTTCTAAAAATAATGTTTTTCCTAATTCGGCGCTATTATGACTGCCTGATAAGCTGCCAGTAATAGTAATAACGATAATATTTTCAGCACCATGATAGGCTTGTTCATAAGCTTGTGGACTAGGACAAGCCGAGCGAGTCGCTTGTTTTTCGGCATACATTGTAGCCATCATGTTATCAATATCTAATTTTTCGTCATCAACAAATGTTTTCTCTCCAACTTGTAGTGTTAAAGGGACTCTTTCAAAAGTGGTTTCTGGTGCTAATTGAGGTATGTTGATAAAGTCACAACCTGAATCTGCAATGATTTTCCATGACATAGTTTTCCTCCGATAGTTGCTTTGATGTTAAAACTGATTTTTATCTTAAAGAAGATTTTCTGACTTGTCAATGCTAGCGTCTTAATTTTTTTAGTTATTATATAATAATCAGAGGCATTAAAAAATAAACTGAAAAAAAACTCGAATTGTAAAGCCAAGTGCAACAGTACATGAAAAATACTAAAGTCACAGTCTATGTCTGTGTGCGACATAGTTGTTTTGTAATGGAATAGGTGTAACGGTCAAGGTATTAGCGTAGCGAGCCTTTACGGTTACACCTATTCTGTTATAGTTTATGTCGTTGCACACAAACGATTAAACATAGTATGAGGTGTATCATAGTCTAGTAGACGTCTAGGTCTATTATTTAACGCATTTTGTATAGTTGTTATCATTTGAATAGGTACTAAATTAAATGATTTTCCCTTCGGTAAAAATTCTCGAATTAAACCATTGTGATTTTCATTAGTCCCTCGT
>NZ_SPPB01000083.1 GCF_004570605.1 Granulicatella sp. WM01
GTTTAAATATTTTACATATTTACGAACTCGAGTATTTTTAGTGCAAGAAAAATTATTTAAACCATCTTAATATGGGCTGAAAAGTCTATCAAATCAGTATGCTTATTGTCAAGGCACGCTCACGCTATAAACCTTGACAACTGCATACTGATTCGAAAAGAAACAACTAGCCCTATTAAGAAAAAACAACTTAATATTTGCTGGAATTTTTACTTACCAACATAATTTGACGAAGAGCCAGAAAAGAAAGAACAAAACAAGTTGCACTACATAAAAAACACTTAGAGCAACAGTCAACACTAGTGATGGAATATTATGTTATAATATCTATGAGCATTTAGTGGTATTGAATTGAACTAAAAGTATAATTCCAGTAACTAGGAGGGCGTAATATGCTAGAAAATTTAAAAATTTTAAATGAAGATATGAAAAAGAAAGGCTGGACTATTGGCAGTTTTATTTTTAAGTATAAAAAAAGGTACATAGTGCTAATTAAAAGATTTGTAAGTGATGAAAAAAGAAACAATCAATATGCTCTTGTTAAACTAGAATTTATGGAAGAAAATAATTTGAAAAATGTGTTGGAGGTTGAGGCTAATAGTAATAGATTAATCATTGATGCGAAAACTTTAAGAGAATACTTCGGAATAGAATATAGTAATAATTTAGGAGATATACTTAATCAATTCACACAAAGACTAGGAATGTCTGTGCCTAAGAGGTTTAACGAAAGAGTATCTGAATTAGAAAAACAAGCGATGGTAGTATCGTTGAGTAAAAGTGATTCAGAAGATCCAAGCAAAATATATATAATAGGAGTAAAAAGGAATCCTATAGGAAAAACACGAAGTGAATTTAATGCTGATAAAACAAAACTACTTTATAGAGAAGTATTTGAGAAATTTAAGAACGATGAAAGTATTAGCTTCTGTTACTCCAAAGAGAAAGAAAAACTCAAAACTCTAGGTGAAATCATAACAAACTTTGCACAATAATGATATGTTTACACAGACATACTTTTCTAATATTAAACATAGTTGTACGCTCAATGCACATCGAGTGTGTAGCACTATTGCTCAAACCTAATGTCGATAGCCATACAAGTGTTGAAATATAGCTTGATGAACTTGAGTTGACAAGTTCAGAGAGTAGGGTGATATATACTTAAATTAAGGAATAGCTGTGAGATAAATTTGAGGTGAAAGTTTCTACATTATATATTGCTCAGATAAAAAGAAAGTGTAGAATTGAACTAGAGCATTATAATAAATCAAAAAAAGAAAAACAGATTATCCTACAATTTACACCGGAAAAAGAGGAAGCCATAATGGAAGATTTAATACATTTCAAAATAATTTAAGAGAAAGAGGGAGATTCTATGCAATGGATAACAAAAATAATTTTAGTTCCAATTAGCTTAGCAGTACAAGATAATGAAAAAGAGGGAGGAATAAATTATGCTTATGAAAAATAATCCAATACCATTTAAAAAGCGCATGAAAGAATTGTTTTTTGATTATTTAGTTATCCTTTTGTATTTAACGTTGTTATTTGGAGTAGCTATGTCAGTTTATTACTTGTTTTTTAAAGGCATTCCGGAAATGAATGAGACACAGTCGCAACTAATTGCTTTATTGACATCAGTTATTCCGATTATTTTAATTTTTACTTATTTGGATTATTCAAAAGATGGCAGTATTGGTAAACGAAAAGCCGGTTTAAAACTAGTCTATAAACATAAATCTTTTCAAGCAAGTTTTATAAGAAACTTAATCAAATTTTTACCATGGCAAATAGGACATATGAGTACGATTCATGGAATCTATACAGACTTTGATATATGGGCCATCATGCTGTTTTTTATGGGCATTGGATTTGCTTTACTGTTATTATTAATGGGGATTATGCGTAATGATAAAAGACATTTGGGCGATTTATTGGCACATACTCAAGTACAGAATCAATAGAAATATTTAGTTAAGAAATCATGAATAATGGCTTTAAAATGGTCTAATAGAGTTAGATGAAAATGAAGTTTTTTGGGGGATGAAATGATTAGAAAAATAAAAGAGGATGCTCAATCTATATGAGAAATATGCGATATTTCTTTAAAATGTACTGTTTCTACTGAGTTAGTAGAGAATCAAGTCAGCAAACTATTGCATGATAAAAAACATCATTTGATGTATGTTTATGAAGATGAGGATTTATATAAAGTTGTTGGATTTGTACATGCTGAAATATATGAGAGTCTTTATTCAGATTGTGGATTAAATATTTTAGGATTAGCTATTTTACCTGAGTTTCGGGGGAAAAGGATTGGTAAAAAATGATGAATCATTTAGAAATGGATTCTAGACAAAAGTCAATTAAGTTTATTAGGTTAAACTTAGGAAAATTAAGAACAGAGGCACATAAATTCTATGAAAATATAGGATATGTATGTGATAAAATTCAGAAGAGATTTATTAAAATTTTTGAATAAGTAAATCCAAGTTTGTCAAATTTATAATATATTTAAGGCAGTAGAAACTGAAAAATCTATTGTCTTTTTTTGAGTTTAGCACAATTTCCCTTAGCTATTCTGGGAGAGACATTAAGTTTTAGCTTCAAGTAAAAAACTCCTCTCGTGATAAAATATGTGGATGGTCACAATGCTTTCCAAACTGAGTCAAAAAACACATTAGTATGGAACTTTCAATTGAATTGATAAGATGGATTTAACAAGTGTGGAGAGTAAGGCTACTTATAAACAAATTTAAAATGATATGTTTGGATTTAAAGTATCTACTTGTGTATCGTACAAGTGAAGAGAAAATACGGTTTAGATGTTAAAGAACATTATAATATTTTAAGTAACAAGGATAAGAAAGTTCCACATTGCCTAATTGAAAAATAGAAAGCTGTTTTGGATACTTTAAAGTATTTTTAGATAATCAAAGACGTTTTTTAATCTATAATGGATGGTAATATGAATTCTAAAGAGATAGAGACCGTATTCAAAATGTAAGAATTTCCAAGTGATATTCAATCTGAAATATTGCTCGGAAATCTTTTCGTTTGGGCTGAAGAAATACGGAGTTAAAGGCGTGGAATTGATAGGGGAATCAATAGTATCTTTGAAGAATAATTTTCAAAAAAGATTATCATACTAGAAAATAAATTTTAAGTATGCAAAATTAGACTTTTTAACCTTATAAGAGTAAATGTTAATTATTTAGAGTTGTTTTTATTATTTTGGCAATCTCATTAAATAACATTAAATAAATTCAAATGGCATGGATAAATATTGATGAAATAGCTGATTATTTAGGAGTTAAAACAGTTACTATTAGAAAATGAATAAGAGAAGGAAAAGATATACCTACTCAAAAAATAGGGCAACAGTGGAAATTCAAGTATTCGGAGTTAGATAAATGGATAAAAACTGGAACGAGTGCGATTGAATAATGAGTATTTTTTTAAGAAAGAATCTGAAACTTTGAATATTGTTCTAAAAATGGTTGCAGAATACATTAATTATGATTATACATGAAGAGATAAGAATTTGATTTTTTTAGAAATTAATGAAATTTTTGTTAGGGTAACATATACATGTGACATAAAAATAAGTGACCACATATTATCTTGGAATTGACGAAAAAACAGAAACAAGGTTTACTTATATGAGTATTATAACAAGAAACGAGATTTAGATAAAACGTTTTTGAATGTACCCTAAAACATAAAATAATGCTTAAGCAGCTAGAAGATAACATACCTCACAACAACAAGTATAGTGTTTGGTGAAAAAATATGACGGAACACTACAGTCACTGGTAAAGAAAAGTAGATGCTCACATGCACACCCAAACCAACATAAAAAGTGGGAATTATTTAATCTATTCATGTTTAAAAAGGTATAAGATCGAAGGGGTGGAACAAGTGTATGTGAACTGTCGTAAGAAAGGATATTTTCGATGTTATGCTAGTATATGTAAACAAACCGGAAAAATGAACACTACAGTTAAAATAGTTAAACGATACTATCCGAAAAGATCTTGGAAGCTTATACTTGTTAGTTTTCCAGGTGAAAAAGTACAAGTTGATATAAATATGCATCACAGCAGTGTATTGGTTGAGATAGTTATGGTGTTAGATACTATCAAATGACAGCTATTGATGAATACAGTCGTGAAAGAGTCTATCAACTAGTTGATGAGAAAAGTGTGACACATACAGTGGAATTTGTAAAAACATTGGAAAAGTTAATGGGATTTCGTATTCATACGATTAAAACAGATAATGGCAGTGAATTCAAGAATAAATAGAACAATTTGAGAGTCTAAGCGCATTTGAGAAAGCATTGATGAAAAAAGGTATAGCATATAAGAAAATTCGTCCATACTCCCCATGGAAAAACGTCAAGGTAGAACGTAGGCATTGAGAAGATATAGAGCGTTTTTATAACAAGTCTGTCTTTAAATCTCATGATGAGATGATATGTAAACATAAACGCTATGTGACAAGATACAATACTATCGCTAAAAAAGTGTTAGGTTTTAAAATACCTAATCAAGTAGTGACATTTTATTATAGACAAGTTAGCTAATAAAATATTACAGATAGTATTGGTTTGTATCACAAATGTTTGTATTCACTAGAAAAAATAAGGTATATACTCAAATAGTAGGTTGCTGACCGTATGGGAATTATGGTATAATAATGAAAATTATTTAACAATAATTAGTAAGTATACTAAAAAATTGCTATTTTTTCTTTGAAAGATAATACAATCATCTTGATATTAAGTACTAGTTTAAATATACTCAATAAAAATAAATTGGAAAGATTTCTGCGAACGCAACATCAAGCTAGATCTTTTTCTAGAAATTGTAGAAATTTATTGTTGAAGATTGTTGTATTTTAGATTGAGTTGAGCTATGTGGAGACGGTTTGTTGCACAACAAGTAAGAGGGGCAAAGTAACAACTACATCTATCCATATAATAGCTGTCACATAATAAGGAGTAGTCGGCAAAATGATGTTAAATAGTGAACTGCTAATTATGTAGCATAGCTACAAAGATGTTGTTTGGAAAAATCTTTGATTTTAATGAATCCTGTAAACAGTTTCATTTGAAGAAAATAGTGCTAATTTTAAGAAAAAGTACTAAAGATATTTCGATGTAGAAGATTGTGATGATACTAGTTTATGTAGTTCCAAATTGGATTTTCAGATAAGAGAATTATCTTTAGTAAGGGGAAATAAAATGAATAAAAAACAAAACATACTTGATGCTTGGATTACTATGGAACAATTCTCAGAAGGTGATATCCGTCCAAGAGACAAAAGTTATAAACTTTTATGTCAAGAACGAATTTCTAAAAAATATCTAAAGGAAATTGATGAGAAGGACCAACTTATAGACTGGAAATCTTATTTTGTGGAAGAAATGAATTGCTTTATTCAAAGAGAGAAAATCAGTCCAAAAAAACAAGGCGAAGTAGCTCTTATCATGTATTTTGGGATATTTGATTTTTCGGAAGTTGTTGAAATTATAAGGGAAAAGTATCAAATAGAGAAGACACAGGAGGAGTTGAATTCCAGTTTCAAATTTAGTTTATCTTTAACATTTGACAAAAATTTAAACTCGAATTGTAAAGCCAAGTGCAACAGTACATGAAAAATACTAAAGTCACAGTCTATGTCTGTGTGCGACATAGTTGTTTTGTAATGGAATAGGTGTAACGGTCAAGGTATTAGCGTAGCGAGCCTTTACGGTTACACCTATTCTGTTATAGTTTATGTCGTTGCACACAAACGATTAAACATAGTATGAGGTGTATCATAGTCTAGTATACGTCTAGGTCTATTATTTAACGCATTTTGTATAGTTGTTATCATTTGAATAGGTACTAAATTAAATGATTTTCCCTTTGGTAAAAATTCTCGAATTAAACCATTGTGATTTTCATTAGTCCCTCGT
>NZ_SPPB01000084.1 GCF_004570605.1 Granulicatella sp. WM01
TGAAATAGTATAGCCCTCGTTTAATAATATTTCAATTTGACTTCTTTC
The DNA here is from genome assembly GCF_004570605.1 of Granulicatella sp. WM01. GTDB lineage: Bacteria > Bacillota > Bacilli > Lactobacillales > Aerococcaceae > WM01. The sequence goes on from NZ_SPPB01000084.1 coordinate 49, forward strand.
TTTATCACTTAAGTGTTTATAGTGTCGTTTTGTGGTATAATGTACTTCAGACATGAAAATCTTCCTATCTATTTGGTTTGGCAACTTTAGTATAGCTGATTTTCATGTTTTTTTGTTTATTTTTATTTGTTGCACTTCATTTTACAACACGGGATTGATACTTTTCCTGTAATTGAGTAGAGTTTCAGTTGCAATAGAGAGAAAACTATGGTATACTTTAGGAAAAATAGCGTGAGTGGAGGAGTAAACATGTGTTTGCTCCTTTCGTTTGCTATAAAGTAGTGAGAGAGCATGTTTTATGTTCATGAAAAAATTTCTCTCTATTGATGTAGAAAGGATTGAAAATAGAGAGAAATTATTTACTATCACTATGCAAGAAACTAAAAAGTTAGGAGGAATGTCGTGAGTAAAGTTGTTGAATTAGTTACAGATTTGGTAAATCAAATTACTATAGAATCAACGATTCAATTAGTTGATGTAGAATTTGTCAAAGAGGGAAAATCATGGTTTTTAAGAGTGTTTGTAGATACACCGGAAGGGATTGATATTGATGAGTGTGCTTGGTTGAGTGAAAAATTAAGTGATTCCCTAGATCAAATTACCCCTGACCCTATTCCACAAGCCTATTTTTTAGAAGTGTCTTCACCGGGAGCTGAGAGAGTGTTAAAAACTGAAGAAGATGTTCAACATGCAGTTGGAAAATATGTGCATGCTTCGTTTTATCAACAGATTGCGGGTGAAAAATATCTTGAAGGAACACTTGAAAAAGTGACTCCTGATGAGATAATACTACAAGTTAAGGATAAAACACGTCGTAAACAAGTGAATATTGAGCGGAAAAATATAGCTAAATTAAGATTAGCTATTGAATTTTAATGACTGTAAGGAAGGAAAATAAAATGAGTAAAGAAATGCTGCGTGCTTTAGAAACATTAGAAACTGAAAAAGGTATTTCTAAAGAAATTGTTATTGAGGCATTAGAACTAGCACTTGTATCTGCGTATAAACGTCATTATGGACAAGCGCAAAATGTGGAAGTTGTCTTTGAATTGAAAAAAGGGAATATTCATGTCTATGCAATTAAAGAAGTAGTTGAATACGTTTTTGATTCAACTTTAGAAGTGAGCTTAGAAGAAGCCTTAGCATTAAATAAAGCGTATGAAATTGGAGATAAAATCCGTTTTGAAGTAACGCCAAAAGATTTTGGACGTATTGCTGCTCAAACAGCAAAACAAGTGATTATGCAACGTATACGTGAAGCTGAACGTGAGTTGATTTATAACGAGTTTATTCAATATGAATCAGATATTATGACAGGGATTGTTGAGCGTCAAGATTCACGTTACATTTATGTGAATTTAGGTAAGATTGAGGCTGTTCTTTCAAAACAAGATCAAATGCCAAATGAAGTGTATAAATCACATGATCGCATTAAAGTATTTGTATCTAAAGTTGAAAACACAACGAAAGGACCACAAATTTTTGTTAGTCGTTCACATCCTGACTTAGTGAAACGCCTGTTTGAACAAGAAGTCCCAGAAATTTATGACGGAACAGTAGAAATTGTATCTGTATCTCGTGAGGCAGGTGATCGCTCTAAACTTGCTGTTCGTGCACACGATAAAAATATTGATCCAGTAGGAACATGTGTTGGTCCAAAAGGACAACGTGTACAAGCTATCGTAGATGAATTAGGTGGCGAAAATATGGATATTGTTGAATGGAACGAAGATCCTGAAGTGTACATTGCTAATGCATTGAATCCTGCACAAGTTGATCAAGTAATTTTCAACAGCAATAATAATAGTTGTATTGTCGTTGTTCCTGATAATCAATTATCTCTAGCGATTGGGAAACGCGGACAAAATGTTCGTCTAGCAGCGCGTTTAACTGGCAGAAAGATTGATATTAAATCCAAATCAGCTTATCAAGAAAGTCAACAGGTTGAACAAGAATACACTTTAGAAAATTTAGCATTAGAGTCTGAGGAATAGTATGAAACCAAGAAAAATACCTATGAGAAAATGTGTCGTTTCACAACAACTATATCCCAAAAAAGAATTGACACGTATTGTTCGTCAAGGAGATGGAACAGTTGCTATTGACCCGAGTGGACGATTAAATGGCCGAGGAGCGTATATTTCATTAAATCCGGAATTGGCTCTTAAAGCCAAAAAATCCAAAGTATTTGAACGTCAACTTGAAGTAAGTATTCCAGATAGTTTTTATGATGAACTATTCGCCTATTTAGAACATAAGAAAGCAAGGAGCCTACTAGGGCTATGATTAATGAACAAAAACAGCTCAATTTATTAGGTTTAGCCACTAAAGCAGGAAAATTATCTTCTGGCGAAGGTAAAGTTTTAGATGATGTGAGAAAAGGGAAAGTGACTCTTGTTATTATAGCAACGGATTGTAGTCCAGCAACAAAGAAAAAAATAGCAGATAAATGTCAACATTACCGAGTGCCTTTTATTGAGCAATTCACAACAATGGAAATTAGCTTTTCAATCGGAAAAAAACGCTCAATTTTAGGGTTTTTAGATAAAGGATTTTCAAGCAGTTTTCAACAATTAAATCAACATTAAACAAATAATAGAGGAGGTTCATAATGAGCAAAAAACGTGTGTATGAATATGCCAAAGAGCAAGGTTTGACAAGTAAAGAAGTCATTCAAAAAGCTAAACAATTAGGTATTCATTATCAAAGTCATATGGCCATGATGGATGAAACAGATATAAAAAAATTATCGCAACCTACTCAGAAAAGAGAAACCGTGACAAAAGATAAAAATCCAATGGTTGTGGCTGAACAGAACAAGCGACAATCTGTTAAACCAGCACAATCTGTAGAGAAAAAAGATGTAAATACGAAAAAGCAACAAGTAAAAACAAATCATGAACAGGGGCAACGTGTGCAAGCTAAAGGATATAAACAAGAACAAAAAAGATCTCAAGAACAACGTGGTGAACGTGTGCAATTAAATGAAAAAAGACAACATACAGGTGAACAACGTCAAAATCAACGTCATCATAAACAAAATCAAAAAGACTTTAGTCAAAAAGATGGACGTTCCCAAGAAAATATGCATCGTTCACAACCAAGACCACGTCCACAAGACAATCATGAAAAAGCAGCACGTCAATCAGAATTTTCTTCAAGTGTGCTAGCTGTTGATGAAAAAGGTCGTCAAAATAGACGTCAAAACCAAAATAACCGTCAAACATTTAACCGTAACACAGATAGAGAAAATGTGAAACGTCCTGTAAAACGTGATAAAAATCAATTCCATTACGATGAGGAAAATGTACGTGGTAACCGTAAACGTGGTGGGAAAAAAACAGAAGTGAAAAAAGCGGCTGTACCACAACGCAAATTCAGAGAATTGCCTGAAAAATTAATTTATACAGAGGGTATGACGGTTGCAGAAATTTCTAAAAAAATCTACCGTGAACCATCAGAAATTATTAAAAAATTATTTTTAATGGGTGTCATTGCAACGCTAAACCAAAGTCTAAGTGCTGATGCTATTGAACTACTTGCTGCAGATTACGGTATTGAAGCAGAGGCAAAAGTCATTATAGATAATACTGATTTAGATAGTTTCTTTGAAGCTGAAATTGATGAATCTACTTTAATCGAGCGTGCACCAGTTGTGACAATTATGGGACACGTTGATCATGGGAAAACAACATTATTAGATCATTTAAGAAAATCAGCCGTAACAGAATCAGAAGCAGGTGGAATTACGCAACATATCGGGGCCTACCAAGTTGATGTGCATGGCAAAACAGTAACCTTTTTAGATACACCAGGACATGCTGCCTTTTCAGCAATGCGTGCTCGTGGTGCAGATGTTACAGATATTACGATTATTGTTGTTGCTGCTGATGACGGTGTTATGCCACAAACGATTGAAGCAATTAACCATGCAAAAGCAGCTAATTTACCAATTATTGTAGCAGTTAATAAAATTGATAAACCCTCAGCTAATCCATCACGTGTTATGCAAGAGTTAAGTGAACAAGGCGTTATTGCAGAAGCGTGGGGAGGAGATGTTCCGTTTATTGAGATCTCAGCAAAGTTTGGTCAAAATATTGATGAATTATTAGAGATGATTTTATTGGTTGCAGAAATGCAAGAATTAAAAGCTAGTTCGGATCGTTTGGCATTGGGAACAGTTATTGAAGCAAAATTAGACCCAAGTCGTGGTGCAGTTGCCACATTACTTGTACAACATGGAACGTTAAATGTGGGTGACCCAATCGTTGTAGGAAATACATTTGGACGTGTGCGTACAATGGTAAACGATCATGGTAGACGTGTGAAACATGCTATCCCGTCTGCACCAGTTGAAATTACGGGATTAAATGAAGCACCACAAGCGGGAGATCGTTTTGTTGTGTTTGCTGATGAGAAAACTGCACGTGCAGCAGGTGAAGAACGTGCTAAGAAAGCATTAGTAGAGCAACGTAATGCACGTCAACATGTTACTTTGGATAATTTATTTGCCTCACTGAAAGAGGGAGAACTAAAAGAAGTAAATGTGATTATTAAAGCTGACGTGCAAGGAAGTGCAGAAGCGTTAGTATCAAGTTTACAAAAAATTGATGTTGAAGGTGTACGTGTGCGTATCGTCCATTCAGCAGTTGGTGCGATTAATGAAAGTGATGTGACACTTGCTCTAGCAAGTAATGCGATTATTATTGGATTTAATGTGCGCCCTACGCCACAAGCCAAAGTACAAGCAGAAGCTGAACAAGTAGATATTCGTCTACATCAAATTATTTATCGTGTAATTGAAGAAATTGAAACAGCTATGAAAGGCTTGTTAGATCCAGAATTTGAAGAGAAAATCATTGGTCAAGTTATTGTTCGTGAAACGTATAAGGTATCTAAAATTGGAACAATTGCAGGGGCGTATGTGCTTGAGGGACGTATCGAACGCAATTGTAAAGTGCGTGTTATTCGTGATAATATTGTTATCCACGACGGTAATTTGGCTAGTTTGAAACGCTTTAAAGATGATGTTAAAGAAGTAAAATTAGGATTTGAATGTGGATTGATGTTAGAAAATTTCAACGATATTCAAGTTGATGATATTATAGAACCATATATTATGGTAGAAATTGAACGAAAATAGGAGATTATATGGCAAACTATCGTGTAGAACGTGTTGCTCAAGAAATCTTTCGTGAAGTAAACGAAATTTTACATTTAAAAGTAAAAGATCCACGGGTTGCAGGCATTACAATTACAGATGTTCATGTGAGTGGAGATTTACAACATGCCACACTATACTATAGTAGTCTATCTGATTTAGCCAGTCAGCGACAAGCTGAACAAACAGGATTGGATAAAGCAACAGGAATTATCCGTAAAGAGTTAGGAAAACAGTTACGATTGTATAAAACGCCTGAGCTTTATTTTAAACGTGATGAATCGGTAGATTATGGTAATCGTATTGATGAACTTATTCGTCAAATGCATGAAAAAAAGTAAATTGAGCAACGAAGAAATGAAAAAAAGACTGTCAATCGAAAATGAAAATGTCCCAAAATGTGGGCCACTATAAGTGCAATGATTTTCAAAAAAATCATTGCACTTATAGGGCAAAATAATGTATGCTATTAAAGTATCAAGCAAGCTTGTTGTCTTGATACTCTTCAAGAGTTTTTCCAATACTCTTGAGATAGCGTTTGAAAGATGCCAGTTTCCACGGGTGTGATTGTGGTGGAACGTATTGGCGTCTTTCTTTTTTTATATTCTCACCCAAATCAAACACCGCTGAATGCTCTTCATGTGTTAACAAACAACGTGTGGCATAAATGTTGTCAGCGATATTCAAGAAAATATCCCCATTAAATGCTTCAATAACCAACGCTTTTGTGTG
>NZ_SPPB01000085.1 GCF_004570605.1 Granulicatella sp. WM01
CATTGTATACAGATAGACTTTTCACATCTAAACGGACACTTTGGGCTTGAGGGGTTAAAGACACACGATACACCGTATTGTCTGTCATATACCCTTTCGGAGCAGATACTTCTACCACATCATACTCCCCTAAATCAAGTTCAGGTGTACGTAACACTTGCCCTGCTTGAGTTGTTACTGTAAAACTCTTTCCTGTGTTAACATTAGTCAATTGGAACGTTGCTCCACCAATAAGTTGGTCTTGGTAAACTGGTGTATGCACACCGTTTGCGTCTGTTTGCCAACTTGTTAGAACTTGACCTGTTTTTGATAATGCAATAATTCCTTTTTGAGCAGCATTTTTAAAACGAACCGTAACCAGCGTATCTTCTCCAGTAATATCAATTGTCAATGGTTTGTCAGATAACACGTAACCAGTTGGTGCTTTCACTTCTTTCAACGTGTATGTGCCGTACGTTAATTGTTGCGGTAAAGTCACTTGCCCATTTTCATCTGTTGTGAATGTATCAATGGTTTGCATAGACGGATACGTCACTTGTTGACTAACCAATTGACCATCTTTGAATAATTGGAAAGATACTCCACTGGCTTTAATCGTTTCGCCTGTGTCCTCGTCAACTTTTACAATCTGTACATAAGACTTTTTAGCATTGTTTTCAACAATGTAGTGATAAATCTTTCCATCTTCTCCAGTTGGTTCAACAGTAATTGGTTCAGTTGATTGATAACCCTCTGGAGTATGTTCCACTAATTGATAGCGGTCATCTTGACGTAATTCCTCTGATATGGCATAACCGTTTGCGTCTGTGAGCATACTAGACACTACTTGATGTGTGTTTAGAGAAACAATATCAAAAGTAATGCCTGAACCTGCTGCACGCGTACCTGAACCGTCTAAAGCTGTATCTAAATGTTTAGACACTGAAATACGCATCTTTTTCACGACATTTGTCGCATTTACTGTCACCGTTTCGCCTGCAGGAACGCTCACAGAATACACTTTGTCATTTAGACGGTATGTTTCTTTAGTACGTAGTTCTTTAATATCAAATGTTTTTGAATCTAAGTCTGTAAACTCCAACACACCATTTCCATCTGTTACCCCTGTTTTTAATGGTGTATCGCTATCGTGTTCAAACACACCGAACTCTACATCAGATAACGGTTGTCCTGTTTCACTGTCTGTTTTGACAATTTTGATATTGCCGTTTTTGATGACGTTAATGTTAACTGAAGCGTATTGTGGGTCACTGATACGTAGTTTTGAGACTGTTTGACTTCCTTCAGAACGATAAATAATTGATAAACCATGAACACCTTGAATAAAGGGTTGTATAAACTTAATTTTACCAGTGGTAGCTTCTTTTGTTGGTGTTAACGTTAATTGATTGCCATTCAATGATGTTACAAAACCATTAATTTCAGATGGAATAATTAAATTTTGAACAACATTATAGGTATCTGTTAACGTGATATGTTCTCCTATTTTAACTGTATACGTACCATTATGCCAAGATGGATTATCTTTATATCCGTTGACTTTAGCCATTACATCTGCTTTAAAAACCTGATATTGTTCCAGAGTTGCACCATTGCTTACTGTTTGAATGTCCCATCCAAGCAATTCATATCCAATCCATGTGGTAAAATGATAATTTAAATCATTAGGATTTTGTTGATACCCATAATAACTCACTAAAGCTAATGTTAACTGTAAATCAGTATCTATTTTATATCGCCTACCACTAGATGTTGCCAATTCTTCAACATCAGAAAATTCTTTCCCTGCATATCCGACTTCATAAGCGTAAGTGGTTGGGTCTAAACAGATAACCACTTCGCCATTTATGAATAAAATATGTCCACCCTCATACCATGTATTTCTCGAGGCATCTTTATGTCTAAATTCTGCATACGGTGTTACACCAGATTCTCTTTTTTGTAGTGTGCCACTATCCGCAAAGACAACCTTTGGAGTTTTTTGGAATATTATTCCGGTTAGTGTTCCCAATAAAACACCTAATACTAACGCTAATGTTTTTACTTTTTTAATCACGTTTTTACACTTCCTTTTTTAATTTTGTATGTCATATCTAATATACGTTATTTACATTATTTTTTTACAGGGCATAGCACGAATAAATCTCATTCCTCCCCTCCTTTTCTGGAAAATAAAAAAAGACGCTGTTATACGTCTTTTTAAGTATTGGTGCGTTCATATAAAGAAAAATACAATGAAACAAGCGTCGCACAAACAGATAACATACCTTAACCAGTCATTTGTACAGCACTAACAATTGCCTTTAGCGATTGATTCAATAAAAAAAGCCCTAGTACTAGGACTTTCTAAAATATTTATTTCCAATGCACCGTATATGTCACACTATCATCAGAGTAAATCACAGCATGTACTATATAGGCTTTTTCTATTTCCATTTGTTTACTTTCTGCCCAGGCTCCAGCCTCTTCCATAGTCGCAAACTCCATACCACTATTCCCTAAGGAATTCAGACGATACTTCTGCGTAGTCATTTGGGTTGTTTGTACCGTTGTTGTCACTGGGGCTTGCGTGGTTTGTACGACTGCCTGTGTCTGAACTGGAGTAGGAGCTTGTGTTGCACGTTGAGCGTGTCCTACAGGTTGACTGGTTTCATCTTGACGTGGTGCTGAACTGTGGTTTTCTTTTACCTGTGTAGTCGCTTGTGCGTGCTGTGTTGCTTGGTGTTCCTGTTGTTTTTTCTTCACTTGCTCTTTTACCTCAGCAAGTTTTTCTTGTAGTTTTACCTTGTCTTGTTGATTTTCTATAGCATCTATTTCTTTTTCAATTTCAGCAACATTTGTATCTGCACTCACTTCTACGGCAAGCAAACTTTCTACCTTACTCTCTTGAGCAATCTCACGAGATGATTTTGTTGTTTGAGATTGTACGCTTAACTGTGTTGTTTCTTTAGTCGTGGTACTTTCTACTTTTGCAATCTCTTGTTTTTTCCCATTCAATCCAAATATGACTGCTCCACTACATAACAACACAACGGCAATCCCAATTCCAATTTGTACCTTATATTGAGTAACCCACTCTTTTACTTTTTCAACATTCATCTCAACTACTCCTTTACTTTTTTGTTTTTATTATATCGCTTAAAAATCTAATAAACAAGCCTTTTTACACTTGATTTGCCCTATATTACACCATTTATTGTATAGTGATTTAAGGTCCATCTGGTTCTTTCCAGTCGTTTACCTCCCTAAAGACAGTAAGCCACGCTAATATCTGTTCATCACTTTTACTTGTGACACTAATGTGACGCTCAGCCCCTAGCTCATCAACATAAAAGATAACAAGTTCAATGGGTGTGTTCACATCATTATCCCCAGAAAGAAGTACAATTGCTCCTGCATTCTTGAGTTTAGTATATAAATAAAAGCCTTGCCTATCCTTATTTTCTAGTAGTGTAGGGTATTCTTTAGCGTAAATTCGACCTAATTCTGTAATAATATCATCTTGCGTCTTAGTTTTGCCTAGCTTTCCCTTTATCGTAATGTTTATATCTAATTCAGATGCCAAAACAGTAATTTCTTTTCCTTTGGGATTGTTGCTCATGTTCCAATTGTTTAGTATAGGAAGATATAACTGTTCCGCAATAGGCAAGAGCATTACCTTATCATGATAATGGTTTTTGATAATTTCTTTAGATTTTTCGTAAGTTTCTACATCTTCACGCAACATAAAGATATGATATGGAATATTTTCCTTGCCTAATTTTTCATGAAATTCTGTTTTATTCTCCTTAAATAGCCCACTCATCTCGTTCTCTCCTTTGTACTTACCTAAATCCGTTAATTCTGCCGTTGTTGTGATATGAGGTAAGGTGTATCCTAATACATCGGGAGAAAATTTCCCACTAGGAGCATACGTATGTTGCAGTGGTATTTGACTACTCGTTGTCTGTTCTGTTGACGAAGAGGATACCGTACTTTCTGTTAGTATCGGGTTTTCTTGTTTTATTGGTGTACATGCACACAATACTCCTAACATCACACCAATTGTTATCATCTCTTTTTTATCTACCATGACATGCCCTCCTTAATCGTTTAGTTATGTTCATAAGATAGCATTCCAATCAAAACTATAGCATAATCTGCTCTAGTATACTTTTGTACATAAAGGTGGTTCTTTATTTTTTATATTTTCTCTTAACAATGCATTCTCACTCCTTCAAAAGACCGATAAAATAATCAAAATCATAAAAAGCATATTCTCTCAAAATCTCTTCATCCAGGAATCGTTCTATTTTACCACGAAATTTAAATCGATAATTCGGAAAGTCAGGCAATAGTATAATACAATCTATTTCGGCGGAATAAATGTATTCTTCCCCCTCTGGAGTATTTTTTATAGTCACTTTTTCATTTTTGAATCCAGTAGAATAATAATCATCTAAAGCTTTAATGAATATTTTTTTTATGTATTCCTCCAATCCTATTTTCTCTCTCATTGAACAGGGCGAAAATTCATCAATAAAAAAATAAAAATCACCACCAAAAAAATCCAATCCTTCTGCTGACGTAACGAAATTACAACGTGCTTCCCATGCATCAATTACTATAATGTTTAATGTTTTCATCTTCTTTTTCTCCTGTGTAATTTTCCGAATAATTTGCCAAAAAATAGTCACAGTCATCACACTCCACATATACTTCAACTTCTATTGTTTTCATTTTCTTATTCTCCTGTATATTTTTCTGAATAATTCCCCATAAAATTGATGAAAGATATATATTCATCAAAATTACTTAATAAACGTTCTTCAGTAAGTAAGAGTTCCATCATAACAGAAAACTTAAATTGGTAATCAGGCAACTCAGGTAATATAACCATACAATCGAGTCCAAGATAGTATTTGCATTTTTCACCCTCTGAAGTAATATTCATACTTATTTTATCGTTATTTAAATCAGTAGAAAAATAATCACTTATGGCTTCTTTAAACATATCATTTATTTCTTCTATTTGGGAGTTAGGGTATGCATTTAATAATATTTTTTTAGTATCCTCATCCCAAACGAAATCTATTTTCTCAGAAATAAAAATAAAATAGTCACAGTCATCACAATCAACATATGTTTCAACTTCTATTGTTTTCATTTTCTTATTCTCCTGTATATTGTCTCGAACAATTCCCCATAAAAGTGATGAAAGATATATAATCATCAAAATTACGTAATAAACGTTCTTCATTAAGTAAGACTTCCATCATAACAGAAAACTTAAATTGGTAATCAGGCAACTCAGGTAATATAACCATACAATATAGATTAAAAAAGTATTTATATTTTCCATCTTCTGGAGTAATGCCTATACTTATTTTATTATTGTTATTTAAATTTCCAGAAAAATCAATATCACTTATGGCTTCTTTAAACATATCATTTATTTCTTCTATTTGGGAGTTAGGGTATGCATTTAATAATATTTTTTTAGTATCCTCATCCCAAACGAAACCTATTTTCTCAGAAATAAAAGTAAAATAGGGACAGTCATCACAATCAACATATGCTTCAACTTCTATTGTTTTCATGTTTTCCTCCTTTATGTCTTTATGTTGTTTTGATTAGATTATTTTTAATTTAGGTGGTTCTTTATTTTTCATTTTATTTGAATTTTTGTTATTTAGTGTTGTTTCTATTGTATCCTTGACCTGTAAAAATAAG
>NZ_SPPB01000086.1 GCF_004570605.1 Granulicatella sp. WM01
ACGAGGGACTAATGAAAATCACAATGGTTTAATTCGAGAATTTTTACCGAAGGGAAAATCATTTAATTTAGTACCTATTCAAATGATAACAACTATACAAAATGCGTTAAATAATAGACCTAGACGTCTACTAGACTATGATACACCTCATACTATGTTTAATCGTTTGTGTGCAACGACATAAACTATAACAGAATAGGTGTAACCGTAAAGGCTCGCTACGCTAATACCTTGACCGTTACACCTATTCCATTACAAAACAACTATGTCGCACACAGACATAGACTGTGACTTTAGTATTTTTCATGTACTGTTGCACTTGGCTTTACAATTCGAGTCAAAAAATCAATATGCCTCTGTTCTAACTAAGAGTAGAAATGCTCAAATATTGGATTAAACATATTTTTAGACATTAATGTCATAATTTAAAAATAGTCTTGCAAGAAGCTTTTTAGCTTCTTGCAAGACTAAACCATACTACTATTTTATGTACCTATGTCTTTTAGAAACATCTTCTTTTATACCGATTAGAAACTCATCATACCTAAACATTTTAAAGAGTTTTTTTCATCTCTCTTATTCAAGAAATCTACCATTACTTGCAATAACTTGTGCATACCAATCAAATGATTTTTTCTTTGTCCGTTTCAATGTTCCTTGTCCATTATTATCACGATCAACATAAATAAAGCCATAACGTTTTTTCATCTCACCTGTGCTTGCTGAAACAAAATCAATACAGCCCCATGTTGTATACCCGATTACTTCAACACCGTCTTTATGAATAGCATCTTTCATTGCCTTAATATGATCTTTTAAGTACGCAATACGGTAATCATCATGAATATTCCCTCGTTCATCTGGAGTATCGACTGCACCTAATCCATTTTCAACAACAAATAATGGTTTTTGATAACGATCCCACAATGTGTTTAACGTAATTCTAAAGCCAAGCGGATCAATTTGCCAGCCCCATTCACTAGCATCTAAATATGGATTTTTAACTGATTTGAAAATATTTCCAGCCGTTAACTCTTTATCGTCTACTTGATGTGCTGCCACACGACTTGCATAATATGAAAACGATATAAAATCAACTGTATATTGTTTTAGTAATGCTATATCTTCCTCAGTCATGTCAATCACTATGCCGTCACGTTCCCACTGTTTTAAAACATACTGCGGGTATTCACCACGTGCTTGCACATCAATCAAAGCATAAGTTTCTCTATCTTTTTTCATACTTTCCCAAACATCTTTTGGATTACATGTCTTAGGATAATATTGTCCTGCTGCTAACATACAACCGACTTTATTTTCGGAATCTACTTCATGTGCAATTTTTGTAGCAATAGCACTAGATACCAATTCGTGATGTACAGCCTGATATTTGACTTGCTCTTTGTTTTCTCCCTCGTTAAAAGCAATTCCTGCACCAATAAATGGAGCATGTAAAATCATATTAATTTCATTAAATGTTATCCAATACTTCACTAATCCTTTATAACGAGTAAATAAAACCCGACATAGTCTTTCATAAAACACAAGCATTTTACGATTTCTCCATCCACCGTATGTTTCAATTAAATGCATTGGACAATCAAAATGTGTAATCGTCACTAAAGGTTCAATACCATATTTCCGGCACTCTTTAAAGACATTTTCATAAAATTGTAGCCCTTTTTCATTAGGTTCTAACTCATCACCTTTTGGAAAAATCCGACTCCACCCAATTGACAAGCGGAATGTCTTAAATCCCATTTCCGCAAAAAGTGCAATATCTTCCTTATAGCGATGATAAAAATCTACTGAGTCTTTAGCTGGATAAAAGTAACCCTCTTCAAACTGGAACATTTTACGCTCACCACTAACAACTGACCATCTATCCTTACCAATAGGTAGCACGTCCACATTGGCTAATCCACGTCCATCAACATCAAATGCTCCCTCACATTGATTGGCAGCTGTAGCACCACCCCATAAAAAATCTTTTGGAAATTCTTTTTGCATATATAACTCCTCCTCTTCTTTACTTCTCTCATAAACCATTGTAAAGTGCATCCTATATATTTACTGACTTTTTTATAGAAAGTACTTTTCCTATTATGCATTATCTTTTGGACAACAATGTAATGTTCTACTTTAAAATACAATATACATGCAAGAGTAGTTCATACGACATCTACAATGCATATTTTTATTATACACCTACTCTGTTGTGAACATTCTGTCCGATTTTTTAAACTCATTTACTTTAAGCTAGTTAATAAATAATCCCCTAGAGATACGTACTCCTCTTGTGTCGTTAATATATCGGTTAATTCTTGAGTATTTGTCACAATAATTGGTGTTACAAGTGAATAACCTGCTTCTTGGATAAGATCTATATCAAAACTCACTAATAATTGTCCTGCACTTACCGTTTCTCCTTGTGCAACATGACTTGTAAATCCTTTTCCGTTTAACTGAACTGTATCCATACCAATATGTATTAATATTTCTGTTCCATTTTCAGATAATAATCCTATGGCATGCCCAGTAGGAAATACTGTACTTACTGTTCCATTAATCGGAGAACAAACTTGTCCTACTGTAGTAGGCTGAATAGCAATCCCTTGTCCTAGCGCACCAGAAGAAAATACTTCATCTGACACATTTGATAATGGCACAATTTTTCCTGTTAAAGGACTTGCAATAACATCTTGTTGTAACTCGTGTTTAGCATTATTTATCAGGTGTGTATCATTTTCTTTTGTTACAGTATTCTTTGTTTCTTTGTCATATAAAACAGGTACTTTTACAACCATTTGCATAATAAAGGATAAGGCAATAATCAACCCTGTTCCAATCACAATATGTAAAAGACTTGATGTATCTGCTCCAGAGGGATCAATATGTTTAGGATATAGAAAAATCCCCAATCCTCCACTTGTATACTGGATAACATTGAAAAATCCTAAATAAGCTCCGACAATAGCTGAAGCAATACAGCTAATAATAAATGGTGTTTTCATCGGTAAAGTGTATCCATAAATAGCTGGTTCTGTAATTCCAAATAATGTAGAAAACCAAGCCGGAACTATACCTGTTTTCAATTTTTTCTCTTTCGTACGCAACCAAATGGCAGATAAAACACCTGTTTGAGCAAAATTAGGTAAAGCTGCTGCTACTAAAATAACTGAAAATCCATTTTGTGCAATATCGGCAATCATTAATGGAATTAATCCCCAATGTAATCCAAACATCACTAATACTTGCCATAATCCTCCTAAAATCAATCCATATATTACTGGAGATAAATGATAAATCCACATAAATCCATCTCCAACCCATTGAGATAACAGATGCGCAACTGGTCCAATGACCATTAGTGCTAATGGCACACTAATTCCAATAGTTAACGTTGGTACAATAAACATTTTGATAAGGTCTGGAATAACTTTTTTCAGTACTTTTTCCAATTTTGAAGCAAATAAAATGACTAAAATGATTGGCAGTACTGTGGACAAATACCCACTACTTGACGGCATTTCAATAGGAAAACCAAACAATGTTGCTCCTTTCACGGACTCAACTAGACCAGGATACAACATTGATCCTGCAATGGCCAAGGCTGTAAACTCATTCATTTTGAAACGTCTTGCTGCAGTAAGTGCTAATACAAAAGGTAAATATTGGAATAGCCCATCTCCTAAAG
Source organism: Granulicatella sp. WM01 (assembly GCF_004570605.1). Lineage (GTDB taxonomy): Bacteria > Bacillota > Bacilli > Lactobacillales > Aerococcaceae > WM01. Next base: position 3,698 of record NZ_SPPB01000086.1, read on the forward strand.
TATTTAAAATAATATACAATCCGTCTGTTTTCGCTAATCCTAAAGCACCAGCTATAACTGTTACGCCTTTTAAAATCCCTGCAGCAGATAATGCCCCTAAAAATGGTTGAAATAAACTAGACATCGTATCAATAAAACGATTTAACAAAGAACCTTTAACTTGTGTGTTTTCATTCTCTACATTTCCAGAAACTTGTATTCCTGTCGTTGCAATAATTGCTGCATACACATCTGGCACATGATTGCCAATAACCACTTGATATTGACCACCACTTTTTACAACTGTCACAACACCTTCACGTTGTTTCAAATATTCCGTGTTTGCCTTGCTCTCATCTTTTAATGTAAAACGTAAACGTGTCATACAGTGCCGTAAATTAACAACATTTTCCTTTCCGCCTACATGTTGAACAATATCTTTTGCTAACTCATCATAATGTTTAGCCATATTTTTTCATTCCTTTCTCTTATTTAATTTTTATCATGTGATAAAAAGATGAATAGATGCTCTCACCAATTATGATAAGCGTACTCTATTTTGGGTTTGCTCAATCGTATTAAACATCTCTAATATGTTTTCTATTGAATCCTACTTTTCACTATAGCTTGCAATATAGCTAAGAGCATCATACATAAAAAACCTAAACGAATAGACTTATGACGTATGCCAAAGCCACTCATTTAGGTTTTGCCTGCTTGACCAGTAACAACCCTATAGGTGTTATTTTAATGTTCATTCATTAATTTTTGTACGTGAATAGTCAAATATACTTGTTCATCACGTCCCATGCCAAAGTGATGTTTTTGTGCAACGTACCGCTTAATTTTTTCCGTACATGCAAATGCTTGTGGGTAATTCACCTGTACTTGTTCAAATAGAAAAGAATCATTCGTGCCTTGAACAACTCCTGTCACAACACGCTGAGCAAAATATTGAATATGTGTTAAAAAACGGTTATATGAAATGGTACTATCATTTAACTCAATACCATAATGGAATCTAACAATATCAATGATATTTTGAACTAATTTAGTGATTTGAACCGTTTTTTCCAACAAATGACCGTCTTTTTCAGCATTAACAAGATGTAAAGCAATAGATGCTGCCTCATCTTCATTTAGCAATAGGTTCAATTGTTCTTTGATTATATTCAATGCCCACTTTCCAATCTGATATTCAGCAGGATAAAATTTCTTAACTTCCCAAGAAAGTGGATTTTTCACGACTATACCTTGCTTTGTCCGCTCTAAAGCAAAATGAATATGATCAGCTAATGTAATGTACAAATTGGACTGAAATGTTTGATGCAAACTCTCTTCTGCATGACGGATAATGGCTAATACAACATCTATTTGTTCAGACGGTAAATTGTGATAGACAGCTGATAAAGTGGTTACATCATCATGATTTTTCAACACAAAGGTTTTCTCAATGACAGACTCATCAACTCTATCCCCTTGTCGCTTTTGAAACGCTATCCCCTTACCCATAATAATACTCTCTTTACCTTGAGCATTTAAAACTAACGCAATATTATTGTTAAACACTTTTTTTATCTGCATAAGTACCTCCTCTAACAAAAAGAACCTAAACAGATACCAAATGAATAAAACTACTCATCTCGTATTTGTCTAGGTTTTGCCTGCCCAACCAGTCACAATCCTTATGGGTACTACTATACCACTATTACTAAAAAAATGCAAGCGTTTTTTAGCGAATACATATTATTTCTTTAAATCCCGTGTTGTAAAATGAAGTGCAACAAATAAAAATAAACAAAAAAACATGAAAATCAGCTATACTAAAGTTGCCAAACCAAATAGATAGGAAGATTTTCATGTCTGAAGTACATTATACCACAAAACGACACTATAAACACTTAAGTGATAAAGAAAGAAGTCAAATTGAAATATTATTAAACGAGGGCTATACTATTTCA
>NZ_SPPB01000087.1 GCF_004570605.1 Granulicatella sp. WM01
ATCTGTTCCCTTAGCTTTTTCTTCCTCATCTGTAAATCCATCATTGTCATCATCTGGATCTGTGACATCTGGGATACCATCTCCGTCTGTATCTCGTTGTACCGTTACTGGTACTTCTACTGTTTTCACTTCTCCACCATTTTTCACAGTAACTGGAATTTTCACCACACGCTCTTCTTCATCTTTACCCCAATCTTTAATGTCTGGTGTTCCGGTTAAGTTTCCATTGCCATCTACACTCATTCCATTTGTTGGTGTTGACTCAATTGTTGATCCCTCTTTACTTGGTGTCACAACTTTTTTATCTGTTGGCACTGGTGCTTTTTCACGTACTGTTACTGGTGTTGTTGCTACTGTTAATGTGTCTGGTGTACTTGGTTTTGAATTTGGATCTTTTGGATCTGTTCCCTTAGCTTTTTCTTCCTCATCTGTAAATCCATCATTGTCATCATCTGGATCTGTGACATCTGGGATACCATCTCCGTCTGTATCTCGTTGTACCGTTACTGGTACTTCTACTGTTTTCACTTCTCCACCATTTTTCACAGTAACTGGAATTTTCACCACACGCTCTTCTTCATCTTTACCCCAATCTTTAATGTCTGGTGTTCCGGTTAAGTTTCCATTGCCATCTACACTCATTCCATTTGTTGGTGTTGACTCAATTGTTGATCCCTCTTTACTTGGTGTCACAACTTTTTTATCTGTTGGCACTGGTGCTTTCTCACGTACTGTTACTGGTGTTGTTGCTACTGTTAATTCATCAGGCGTTACTTTGACTGGAACATCTACTGTCTCTTTACTTCCGTCTGGATACGTTACCTCTACTTTTCCAGTGTAGTCTCCTGGTGTATTTGGATCTATTGTTCCTGCTGGCGTTACGTCTTTAACAGTAACTGGCACTGGATTTCCACTTGCATCTGTGATTGGTCGAATATTATCTGTTAAATCAACTGTACCACCTTTTTTAATCACTTCTGGTGTTGCTTCTGGCGTATATTTGTCCGCATCTGTTGCTTCAACAATAATTTTTGCAGTTGTGTTGTCTGTTGTTCCATCTTCATAAGTTACAACAACTGGAACATTTACTTCTGTTCCTACTGCTGTATTTTCTGGAATTGGATAAGTCACTACTCCCGTTGTTCCATCTACGCTTGCTCCTGCTGGGGCATTGTCACCTAATTTATACGTTACTTTTGGTGTAGCAGCATTATTTTCTCTATCTTTAAATGTTGGAGCATTCGTTGTTGCTGTTCTTCCTGCTTTACCTTTTGTATCTGTATACGTTGGTTCATACGTTTCTGCATCTTTTGGTTTAGATGCTTCAACAATAATTTTTGCATTAACTGTCGCACGTGTTCCATCTGGATACGTTAACGTAACAGGTACCAAAATTTCTGTACCAGCAGGTGCATTTTCTGAAACAGTTGCTGTAATAACCCCTGTTTTTTCATCAATTCTCACATTGCTAAGATGTTCAGGGTTTCTAGAAATAGCAAAGCGAGAACCTGGTGGTACCTCAACTTGTCTTGTTGAAATATCCGTTAATTTTGGAACAATGGCCTGTGCTGTATCTCCAGCTTTAACAGTAGAATCATAATACGTTACATCATAGGTTTGTTTATCTGGAGCATTCAGAGTCAACAAGTTTGTATCTAAAAACGCATTAGCGTATGAGCCTCGTAAAATACCTGGTTGATTTCCACCATTTTGATTGACACCTTCTCTTGTTTCTCTTCCCATCCAACCTTCAAAATTCAATGTTCCATTATTAGCTACAATAATTTTATTCAATTCTTTAGCCAATTCAACAGCATTTTTTGAATTTTTCAATCTATATTCTGTCGTAATATATAAAGGTTGTCCTAAAGTATAATTAAACAAGTTTTTTCTGAAGAAATTACGAACTTTATCAACATCTGCCTGTCTACTTTTTCCTGCAATAGTAAATTGAGAGTTACTTCTTGTATCAACAATTCCATCATTTCCTATGCTCAAATTATATTTTGAGAAATTATTTAACAAATTCCCACTAGCATTTGAACGATAAATTTTCACATCACCTTTGCTAAGGAACGGCAGTAAGTCTGTAGGAACTTGTTGAACAAGATATGGTAATGTTTGATAAGTATTTGCTGGCCCTAACAAACCATAATCACCTGATGGTGTAATTAAGTAAACCACTTTTATTGTACTTACAGTGTTAGAATCTCCTGAATACAAATCTGGCAATACTTTCAAAATTGGTGGAACATTCGATGCTGCATCTCGCTTAGTTCCAGTAAAGTTATTACGTACTCCATTATCTGAAGCATTCAAATGTCTATTGTTTGTACTAAACCAACTGTTATCAATAGATTCTGCAACAAGTTTATTAGGCCCCTCAGACTTTTTATAATCTTTACCAGTTACCCAACCTGCTGAATAAGAAATCGGTGTATTAGATAATCCTAGGTTTGCTAAACTTTTTCCGCTCTTTAAATTGATGATAATTTTATTTTCATATTTTGTTCCAATATGCCCAGTATTGAACGTTTTTGTCAATAACTCAACATGCCAAGTAGATGGATTACCATTATACATTTTGAATTGTTGTCCATTTACGGAAATACTATCTATATTTTCATAAAACAATGGATTCTGGAAAGCCAATACATAATGTCCTGACAATGGGAATGTTGCATCTTTCTTCCATCCAGTTGCAAGCTGAGTCCAAGAAGTAGAATTCAATGTAATTTTATTTCCTACAATACTCTCAAATTCTGTTCCAGCATAAAGTACATTTGTTTCACTAGGCAAACCATTTCTAGCTGGAGAAGTAATACCTGCTAAATCAAAATCATTTGTGACATCTATTCCCGGTCTATTTGCACTAATGCCACCTTGAACAGTAATTGGTTCAACAGTTGTTGTCTGTGTTTTTTCAACGCCATTTTTATCAACAACTTTTACAACAAGTTGTCCACCACGAACAGAACGTTCAAATGAATAACTACCATTTGAACCAGATAAAACAACCGGTTCACCATTCAGAGTAGCTGTTACTTTCACAGCATTTTGTGTCAATATTGTCACAGTAGAATCAGTTATATCCACATTAAGAACAGCCGGTCCTTCATCTGCATTACGAAAAGCACTCGTAGCATTTCTATCGGCATAATCGGCAAGTTTTTTTCTTACATTGGCTGCTCTTGCATCAGATTGAATAGCATTTAATTCATCTTTAGATTGAGCATTTGACGCTTGAGTTACAAATTCTTGTTTTTCATTGTCATTCAAATGAGATAAAGAACGAATTTCATCAGTCAATTTTTCTTTTCTTACATCGATTTCAGTTTTTTCAACTATTCTTAAAGAATCTCCTTCAAGCGCATCAACAGTTCCTACTGATGCTGTTACTACACCAAACATGGCTACAAGAGAACAACCAAAAAGAATCTTCTTTCCTTTTTTAATCATTCTCCAACCCGTTTGTTTCATATTTTGTCTATTAAAATACATGTTTTCCCTCTCATCCTTTTCTTTATTTTTATTTCGTAATAATACTGCTTTATCCCTATACATATTATCCCTGAATTATATACTATTCAATAAGCTAATAAAGCACTTTTCCCTTCCACCTCCAATTGACCCCAAAAGCGTTACATATAATATACCTTAAAATTATATACGATAAGATTATACTATAATTCTATGAATTATAATAGAATTACGCATATAAATATATATTTTATATAGTTTTATATATAAATTCGATAATTTCTTGAAATGTATAACAAATTTACAGAAAATAAAATTGCTTTTTAACTGTCATTAATCATTTTTCATATATTTTATAAACATTTGACATAACATTGATGTATTCAATTCTCTCCCTATTTAGTATTTCAAATACATTATAATGAATATTCTAGATTGATATGTTGTCAATACAACAGTGCAATTTTTATGCTTTCAACTTCTATATTATTGTACACCTTTTACTTTTCTGCACGTACCATACTATTCACAACTCTCTCAAAAAGTCATTTTTAAACTTATATTGTGTTATATGTATACCCCTTTTTAGCACTTAATTATTATACTAATCCAGTCTATCACACAAAAGTATTGCGTGCAATACTTTTATACGAAAAAGTTAGGTTTGCTATAATTATCATATATTTTTAAAGTTGGTATGATATAGAGATAAGCAACACTATTAGATAGTGAGGTACGCTAATGAGCAATTCTAATCTACAAGAATACATTGCAACACGAGTAAAATATTTTAGAAAACAAAAAGGAATTAGTCAAGAAAAACTTTCAGAAATCGCTGGGTTAGGTACAAAAGCAGTTCAAAATATTGAGGTAAAAAAATACGATTTTAAAATACAAACTATTTCAAAGATTTTAGACGCTTTGAACATATCAAGAGAAGAATTTTTTGACCTATCTATTTCCACCAAAAATCAACATCTTCTGGATGAATTAATACTCTCTATCGAACGCCTTTCCATCACCAAACAAGAATCTATACTAAGATCTTTTATTGACATTCTTAACAATATAGAATAAAAATATTCGCTATATGTTAAATCTAGCATATAGCGGATATTTTCGTACTAAAGACACATCAAGTTAATAAAAAAAGTTGTATAACAATTTAAGCAAAATGATGCTTCATCAAATCATACTTTTAATCTAACTGATTTTTTTCACTAAATATTATAAATAAATTACACATAATACTGTTTTATCCTCTGTAATATTTAGATATATTCATTCTTTTTAGCTCATACTCAGCATTCATTATATTGTGTATTAATTTTATTCATAGTAGAATACAACAAGAAAGTATACATGAACTTTTCTGATTATAAACTCTATAATTAAAAAATGCGATAATTAGAAATACAATGAGTCATCTAATATCAGAATTAAAAACTAATGCACTATCCAAACGCATATAAAGTTATTAACAGTTTTCCTTAATACAATGGATCACTCAAACAAAAAGGGCTCTTCGTCAAATTATGTTGGTAAGTAAAAATTCCAGCAAATATTAAGTTGTTTTTTCTTAATAGGGCTAATTGTTTCTTTTCGAATCGGTATGCAGTTGTCAAGGTTTATAGCGTGAGCGTGCCTTGACAATAAGCATACTGATTTGATAGACTTTTCAGCCCATATTAAGATGGTTTAAATAATTTTTCTTGCACTAAAAATACTCGAGTTCGTAAATATGTAAAATATTTAAAC
>NZ_SPPB01000088.1 GCF_004570605.1 Granulicatella sp. WM01
GCGTGGCAACGTCCTACTCTTGCAGGGGGAATCCCCCAACTACCCTCGGCGCTAAAAAGCTTAACTTCTGTGTTCGGCATGGGTACAGGTGTCTCCTTCTTGCCATCGTTACCACACTTTATTGAAAGGTTTCCCTCTCACAACTGAATATCTCCAAACCTCTTTACCTCTTGGTTAAGTCCTCGACCGATTAGTACTAGTCCGCTCCATGCCTCACAGCACTTCCACTCCTAGCCTATCTACCTGTTCGTCTTCCAGGGGTCTTACTTCATTTCTGAATGGGAAATCTCATCTTGAGGGGGGCTTCACGCTTAGATGCTTTCAGCGTTTATCCCGTCCACACATAGCTACCCAGCGATGCCCTTGGCAGAACAACTGGTACACCAGCGGTGTGTCCATCCCGGTCCTCTCGTACTAAGGACAGCTCCTCTCAAATTTCCTACGCCCGCGACGGATAGGGACCGAACTGTCTCACGACGTTCTGAACCCAGCTCGCGTACCGCTTTAATGGGCGAACAGCCCAACCCTTGGGACCGACTTCAGCCCCAGGATGCGATGAGCCGACATCGAGGTGCCAAACCTCCCCGTCGATGTGAACTCTTGGGGGAGATAAGCCTGTTATCCCCAGGGTAGCTTTTATCCGTTGAGCGATGGCCCTTCCATGCGGTACCACCGGATCACTAAGCCCGACTTTCGTCCCTGCTCGAGTTGTCTCTCTCGCAGTCAAGCTCCCTTCTGCCTTTACACTCTTCGAATGATTTCCAACCATTCTGAGGGAACCTTTGGGCGCCTCCGTTACTTTTTAGGAGGCGACCGCCCCAGTCAAACTGCCCGTCTGACACTGTCTCCCACCTCGTCTAAGGTGCGGGTTAGAGGGTCCATATCACAAGGGTAGTATCCCACCAGCGCCTCCTCCGAAACTGACGTCCCGGTCTCTCAGGCTCCTACCTATCCTGTACATGTCATACAAACACTCAATATCAAACTGCAGTAAAGCTCCATGGGGTCTTTCCGTCCTGTCGCGGGTAACCTGCATCTTCACAGGTACTATAATTTCACCGAGCCTCTCGTTGAGACAGTGCCCAAATCGTTACGCCTTTCGTGCGGGTCGGAACTTACCCGACAAGGAATTTCGCTACCTTAGGACCGTTATAGTTACGGCCGCCGTTTACTGGGGCTTCAATTCATTGCTTCGCTTGCGCTGACAACTCCTCTTAACCTTCCAGCACCGGGCAGGCGTCACCCCCTATACGTCATCTTTCGATTTTGCAGAGAGCTGTGTTTTTGATAAACAGTCGCTTGGGCCTATTCACTGCGGCTGACCTTAAGTCAGCACCCCTTCTCCCGAAGTTACGGGGTCATTTTGCCGAGTTCCTTAACGAGAGTTCGCTCGCTCACCTTAGGATTCTCTCCTCAACTACCTGTGTCGGTTTGCGGTACGGGTCCTTATCCACTCGCTAGAAGCTTTTCTTGGCAGTGTGATTGATAAGATAGATACTACTTGGTGTTTCGTACCCCCATCATAACTCATCCTTATCAGAAACAAGCATTTGACTCATTCCCAGACTCGTTACTTAGACCTCACTATTCCATCAGTGGGCTCTTTCAACCTCCTGCGTCCCTCCTTTGCTCAATCGTGTTTAAGAAGTACAGGAATATCAACCTGTTGTCCATCGACTACGCCTATCGGCCTCGCCTTAGGTCCCGACTAACCCTGGGCGGACGAGCCTTCCCCAGGAAACCTTAGTTATTCGGTGGACGGGATTCTCACCCGTCTTTCGCTACTCATACCGGCATTCTCACTTCTAAGCGCTCCAACTGTCCTTACGATCAGCCTTCTTCGCCCTTAGAACGCTCTCCTACCACTCATGTTCTTCACATGAATCCACAGCTTCGGTGGTCTGTTTAGCCCCGGTACATTTTCGGCGCAGGATCACTCGACTAGTGAGCTATTACGCACTCTTTAAATGGTGGCTGCTTCTAAGCCAACATCCTAGTTGTTTATGCAATCCCACATCCTTTTCCACTTAACAGACACTTTGGGACCTTAGCTGGTGGTCTGGGCTGTTTCCCTTTCGACTACGGATCTTATCACTCGCAGTCTGACTCCCGTATATAAATCTATGGCATTCGGAGTTTATCTGAATTCGGTAACCCGAGTTGGGCCCCTAGTCCAAACAGTGCTCTACCTCCATGATTCTTCCTACGAGGCTAGCCCTAAAGCTATTTCGGAGAGAACCAGCTATCTCCAAGTTCGATTGGAATTTCTCCGCTACCCACACCTCATCCAAGCACTTTTCAACGTGCCCTGGTTCGGTCCTCCAGTGTGTCTTACCACACCTTCAACCTGGACATGGGTAGGTCACTTGGTTTCGGGTCTACGACAACATACTCTTTCGCCCTATTCAGACTCGCTTTCGCTTCGGCTCCGTCTCTTCAACTTAACCTCGCATGCTATCGTAACTCGCCGGTCCATTCTACAAAAGGTACGCTATCACACATTAACGTGCTCTAACTACTTGTAAGCACACGGTTTCAGGTTCTCTTTCACTCCCCTCCCGGGGTGCTTTTCACCTTTCCCTCACGGTACTTGTTCACTATCGGTCACTAGGGAGTATTTAGCCTTGCCAGATGGTCCTGGCTGCTTCCGACGGGATTTCTCGTGTCCCGCCGTACTCAGGATTCTGCTAGAGGTCTCTCCAATGTCGACTACGAGGCTTTCACTCTCTTTGGCTGACTTTCCCAAGTCATTCGTCTATCAGATTAACTCCCACATTGCAGTCCTACAACCCCAACGTGCATGCACATTGGTTTGGGCTTCTTCCGTTTCGCTCGCCGCTACTCAGGAAATCGATTTTTCTTTCTCTTCCTGCAGGTAATGAGATGTTTCAGTTCCCTGCGTCTACCTTCTCATGTGCTATGTATTCACACATGGATACTACACCATCACATGTAGTGGGTTCCCCCATTCGGAAATCTTCGGATCATTGCGTACTTACTGCTCCCCAAAGCATATCGGTGTTCGTCCCGTCCTTCGTCGGCTCCTAGTGCCAAGGCATTCACCGTGCGCCCTTAATGACTTAACCTACTTTGCTCATTCTCATGAGCTGAGTGTTGCGATTCTTTTCATTAATTCACTCTTCTAACTTACTGTTAGTTCTCGGTAAAATTATTGGTTTGTTTTACGATATTCAGTTGTCAAAGGTCAACCGTCACTTGCGTGACTATGGAGAATAGCGGGATCGAACCGCTGACCTCCTGCGTGCAAAGCAGGCGCTCTCCCAGCTGAGCTAATCCCCCAACTCTGTTTAAGAGGTTACCCTCTCAAAACTAAACATTATGTCCTACCTTTGTGCATTCCTACTTTTCCTTAGAAAGGAGGTGATCCAGCCGCACCTTCCGATACGGCTACCTTGTTACGACTTCACCCCAATCATCTATCCCACCTTAGACGGCTAGCTCCTTGCGGTTACCCCACCGGCTTCGGGTGTTACAAACTCTCGTGGTGTGACGGGCGGTGTGTACAAGACCCGGGAACGTATTCACCGCAACGTGCTGATTTGCGATTACTAGCGATTCCGGCTTCATGTAGGCGAGTTGCAGCCTACAATCCGAACTGAGAATGGCTTTAAGAGATTCGCTTGCCCTCACGGGGTTGCTGCTCGTTGTACCATCCATTGTAGCACGTGTGTAGCCCAAGTCATAAGGGGCATGATGATTTGACGTCATCCCCACCTTCCTCCGGTTTGTCACCGGCAGTCTGACTAGAGTGCCCAACTTAATGCTGGCAACTAATCATAAGGGTTGCGCTCGTTGCGGGACTTAACCCAACATCTCACGACACGAGCTGACGACAACCATGCACCACCTGTCACTTTGTCCCCGAAGGGAATTCTCTATCTCTAGAGTGGTCAAAGGATGTCAAGACTTGGTAAGGTTCTTCGCGTTGCTTCGAATTAAACCACATGCTCCACCGCTTGTGCGGGTCCCCGTCAATTCCTTTGAGTTTCAACCTTGCGGTCGTACTCCCCAGGCGGAGTGCTTAATGCGTTAACTGCAGCACTGAAAGGTGGAAACCTTCCAACACTTAGCACTCATCGTTTACGGCGTGGACTACCAGGGTATCTAATCCTGTTTGCTCCCCACGCTTTCGAGACTCAGCGTCAGTTACAGACCAGAGAGTCGCCTTCGCCACTGGTGTTCCTCCATATATCTACGCATTTCACCGCTACACATGGAATTCCACTCTCCTCTTCTGCACTCAAGTCCCCCAGTTTCCAATGACCCTCCACGGTTGAGCCGTGGGCTTTCACATCAGACTTAAGGAACCGCCTGCTCTCGCTTTACGCCCAATAAATCCGGACAACGCTTGCCACCTACGTATTACCGCGGCTGCTGGCACGTAGTTAGCCGTGGCTTTCTGGTTAGATACCGTCAATCTTATAGCAGTTACTCTATAAGGTGTTCTTTTCTAACAACAGAGTTTTACGATCCGAAAACCTTCTTCACTCACGCGGCGTTGCTCGGTCAGACTTTCGTCCATTGCCGAAGATTCCCTACTGCTGCCTCCCGTAGGAGTTTGGGCCGTGTCTCAGTCCCAATGTGGCCGATCACCCTCTCAGGTCGGCTACGTATCACTGCCTTGGTGAGCCGTTACCTCACCAACTAGCTAATACGCCGCGGGTCCATCCATAAGCGACAGCTTGCACCGTCTTTCCCACTTTGTTCATGCGAACATAGCGTCTATGGGGTATTAGCAGTCGTTTCCGACTGTTATCCCTCTCTTATGGGCAGGTTACCCACGTGTTACTCACCCGTCCGCCGCTAAGAGAGAAGATGCAAGCATCTTTTCTCTTCGCTCGACTTGCATGTATTAGGCACGCCGCCAGCGTTTGTCCTGAGCCAGGATCAAACTCTCATGAAAATGATGAGTTTTTAGCTCAAAATAGATTACTGACTTTGGATATATTATCCGATTTATTGTTTTGGGGTTATCTGACGAGCAGATAACTTCCCCTACACATTTGGTTTGTTTCATAATGTTTAGTTTTCAAAGGGCTTGTCTCCTTGCGGCGACTTGTATATATTACCAACATCCTCTTTTTTTGTCAACTGCTTTTTTTACTTTTTTTTA
>NZ_SPPB01000089.1 GCF_004570605.1 Granulicatella sp. WM01
TGAAATAGTATAGCCCTCGTTTAATAATATTTCAATTTGACTTCTTTCTTTATCACTTAAGTGTTTATAGTGTCGTTTTGTGGTATAATGTACTTCAGACATGAAAATCTTCCTATCTATTTGGTTTAGCAACTTTAGTATAGCTGATTTTCATGTTTTTTTGTTTATTTTTATTTGTTGCACTTCATTTTACAACACGGGGAATGTTTTTTCACGAAAATATACCAAAAAGAATAGAAATCAAAGGTACTATATGCTAAAATACAGGCGAAAGATAGGTGGAAAGTATGAAAAAACTTGTGTTATGTGTAGTAGTAGTAGGGCTATTTATTGTGGCAATAGTAGTATTTTTTCAAGTAAGGGTAAGTAATAACACGTTATCTTTTGAACAAGTCAGGGAAGAAATACTGATAAAACAAGAAAAAAATAGAGATATGTATGCGTGGTTGCGTATTGAGAATACTAAGATTGATTATCCGATTATGCAACACGATAGTGATGATGTATTTTATTTAACGCATGATGTAAATGGTGATCGTACATATTATGGAGCAATTTTTACAGAACGTGTCAACCAAAAGTCGTTTGATGATACGGTAACAATTGTGTATGGGCATGCGATGAAAGATGAATCAATGTTTGGAAGTCTTAAAAATTATTTAAATAGAGCATTTTTTAACGAAAATAGGAGGGTATTGGTGAATACAGCACATGAAACTTTAGAATATGATATTTTTGCTGCATACGTTTTTACAGATGATCATTTATATCATACATTTCAATTAGGAGAACCTACCAAGATTGAAGAGTATGTTTCACATATTCCAGAGTATGCAAGCAAATATCAAGGGTATTATATTCCTACTGATTTTCATGTGAGCAAGGATAAATTGTTGATTTTATCAACATGTGATTGGCAAATTAGTGGTAAACGATATGTTGTGCATGCAATAAAAAAAGGAGAATAATATATATGTATGAGTGACTAATAATATAAAAAAGTCACGAATAGAGGTAAGTAAGCAGAATCTGTATGAGTAATAAAAAGAGTTTAGTATAATAGCTAGGTGTAAGCAGGTAAAAAACGGGAAGTGCCGAACACAAAAATCCGATAACGTTGAGTGAGTGGAGCGAGTTATCAACAGATAAGTGTTAGTCTATTGATAGAGTGTGACTGATTTTTTTTAATTTAAAAAATTGAATATGTTAGAGTGAAAAATAGATAATATTGCGACAGATAAAATGATGATGCCTGAGTAAAGTCATTTTGTTGTGAAATATATGCGATTTTTGGTTACAATAGTTGAAAAAGAATGTAATGCTGAATAAAGCGTGATGTTATTGGGAGTGAATAGGGAATGGAGGAATTGCATAATAAGATAATTTGATTAGTATGATAACATTTTGTGTTGCAAAGAAAGGAGATAGAGATGAAGTATAAACGATTTATTGCATTTGTGTTAGGGTATGTTAGTTTAGGTGTAGGGCAAAGATTGGGCTTACATCTTTTGTCAGAAGTAGGAAAGGAACGGCACATTTCTTTTATGTTTTTAGGACTGAGTGTTGCTATGATTGGTCTAGGAATAGTGTTATTAGGGAATGTGTTTTTATGGTATGTAAAAACATATAATCAGCATAATCGTGTTTGGAAAATTATTTGCTACAGTTTGGTATGTGCTATAACAAGTGCCTTAGGCATAGGGATATTTGGTGAAATAATTTATCAGACTTTCTCTATCCCTTATCCAATTATGAAAACTTTTTTATGGGCATGCAGTGTTTATACACAACTTATCATTAGATTAGTTAGCTTATACGTTTTGATTTGTTTTTATCAAAATAAAGAATTTTCTTTTCATGATAAAAAATTATGGAAAAGTATAGGCATTTGGTCAGGCTGCATTCTAGGGATAATTGTGATCAGTAGTGTATTCCCAAGTTATATGTTGGTAATTCATTTAGTGGGAGATCTTAGTTTAGTGGTAGGTAATATGTATTGCATGCTATTTTGTAAATCTTAGAAACATAAAATATTGAAAAGGAACATAAAAAAACTATAAAAAACAATTCGTATACGGATTAGCATCGCTAGTTGACCAAAACACAGGAAATTAGTAGAAAAATAGACTTTTCAGCAAAAGTGAGGCATACAGTTTATTAAACCTTGCTTTAAAACAAGGGAATAAGTGGTTAATTTAAAGTTTTGTTAATTTTAAATGAGACAGTCAAAAAATAGTAAATGTATACTGATTTTAACACATAACTATTTTAGACTATTATAGTGTCAGACACAAATGTAATAGTATATTAGAATATTTGGTGAAAAGGTGTGATACAGGGTGTTAATCGTGTGTATAAGTAAGTAAGACGATTTACGTTTGAATAATAAAGTGAACATGTTATAATAAAGCTATTAAGTAGAAAGGATTTAAAAGATGATAACATTAAAATCTGCGCGTGAAATTGATGAAATGGAAAAATCTGGTGCTTTATTAGCCAGTATACATGTTGCGCTTAGAACTTTTATAAAACCTGGAATAACAACGATGGATATTAATCGTTTTGTACATAAAATGATTGAAGATGGTGGAGGAATTGCTGCACAAATTGGTTATGAAGGTTACGAATTTGCAACATGTACAAGTGTTAACGATGAAATTTGTCACGGTTTTCCAAGTCAACGTGTGTTAAAATCTGGAGATTTAGTAAAAGTTGATATGTGCATCGACTTGAATGGTGCCATGTCTGATTCATGTTGGTCTTATGTTGTTGGTGAGTCTAATGAGCAACTAGATCAATTAATGGAAGTCACTAAAAAAGCATTATATTTAGGAATTGAACAAGCTAAAGTTGGTAATCGTATTGGTGATATTGGACATGCTATTCAAACGTATGTTGAATCATTTGGATATGGTGTCGTCAGAGATTTTATTGGGCATGGTATTGGACCAACCATTCATGAAAGTCCACAAGTGCCACATTACGGTGAAAAAGGTAAAGGATTGCGTTTAAAAGAGGGAATGACAATTACGATTGAACCAATGGTCAATACAGGGACATGGCAATCTAAAATGGACGCTAATGGATGGACGGCTAGAACAAAAGACGGTGGATTAAGCTGTCAATTTGAGCATACGTTAGCGATTACTAAAGATGGTCCTAAAATTTTAACCCAACAACCTGAATAAGAAAGGAGAAAGATGATGAGTGTTTTAGTAACCGGTGGAGCAGGATATATTGGTTCACATACTGTAGTTGAATTGCTAAATTTAGGAAAAAATGTTGTTATTGTAGATAATTTTTATAATAGTGACAAGGAAGTACTTAAGCGGATTGAGCAAATTACAGGAAAAAGACCAAAATTTTATCAAGAAGACGTAACGGATAAAGCTGCGTTAATCAATATATTTGAACAGGAAACAATTGAAGCGGTCATTCATTTTGCAGGATATAAAGCGGTGGGAGAGTCTGTGCAAAAACCCGTTGAATATTATCATAATAATTTAATGAGCACAATTGTTCTTGTTGAAGTGATGAAGATGTTTGGTGTGAAAAAATTGGTATTTAGCTCTAGTGCTACAGTATATGGAATGCATCATGAAGTGCCATTTGTTGAAAATATGTCAACGAGTGCAACCAATCCATACGGATATACAAAAGTTATGTGTGAGCAAATTTTAAAAGATGTATCAGTGTCTGATAATGAATGGAGCATCGTTTTATTACGTTATTTCAATCCAATTGGAGCACATGAATCTGGACTAATTGGAGAAGATCCTTCAGGGATTCCAAATAATTTGATGCCGTATATTTCTCAAGTTGCTGTTGGAAAGTTAGAGCATGTTAATGTGTTTGGAAATGATTATGACACACCAGACGGAACGGGTGTTAGAGATTATATTCATATTGTTGATTTAGCTAAAGGGCATGTTAAAGCATTAGAAAAGGCAAATACAACAAAAGGAACATTAATTTATAATTTGGGTTCAGGTCAAGGAACAAGTGTTTTAGAATTAATTCATACATTTATGAAAGTTACCAAACAAGACGTGCCATACATTATTGGAGAACGGCGATCAGGAGATATTGCAACATGCTATGCTGATGCTACACGTGCATGGAATGATATGCAATGGAAAACTGAAAAAACACTTGAGGATATGTGTCGCGATACATGGAGATGGCAATCACAAAACCCAAAAGGATATGCAAAATAGTCGACATCAAATGATGTTGGTAAAAAAACAGATTGTCATACGTAAAACGGACTGGGAAAAAAGTCTTAAAAATAAAAAAACAGCTTATAATGACGTTATCAGAAACGTTGATTCTAAGCTGTTTTCAAATTTTAATCGAAAGGCTAGAATTTTAGTTTTTTCCCAGTCCTTTTTTGTGTATAAAAAAGATATTAGTGACAACTGATAAGTTTATTCCACCAAAAAGAATAAAGTATATGTAGTCATGTGCTTGGACTGTTGATATCTGCTACTTTGTTAACAAACCTAGAGGAGCAGAAAGTCTGAATGCTTTCTTTCTTAATAATAATAGTTTTTTGATGCGCTCATCAAATAGTCGGAAATGAGCTTAAATGATGTTAAGTAGAGCAGTTTTTTACTATCTTGAATGATTTAGATTTTTTGCCTATGTTTTGGATAGTGTATGTCTATTTAGGATAGCATGTTAAAATAAGTATAGACATTAACAATATATATTTTATTGTTTATTTAAAGAAATACTCGAATTGTAAAGCCAAGTGCAACAGTACATGAAAAATACTAAAGTCACAGTCTATGTCTGTGTGCGACATAGTTGTTTTGTAATGGAATAGGTGTAACGGTCAAGGTATTAGCGTAGCGAGCCTTTACGGTTACACCTATTCTGTTATAGTTTATGTCGTTGCACACAAACGATTAAACATAGTATGAGGTGTATCATAGTCTAGTATACGTCTAGGTCTATTATTTAACGCATTTTGTATAGTTGTTATCATTTGAATAGGTACTAAATTAAATGATTTTCCCTTTGGTAAAAATTCTCGAATTAAACCATTGTGATTTTCATTAGTCCCTCGT
>NZ_SPPB01000008.1 GCF_004570605.1 Granulicatella sp. WM01
TAGGTAATAATTTTATTTTTCTTAAATAACTCCCATAACGAATCAGTTGATTATGCCCACAATGATGACATTTTTCTATTTTTCTTTCCCAGCTGGCATGAATAATATGATATTTAATATGATGTTGCACGTCTTGAGTTAGCCAATTTTCTGGAAATTCAAATTCTTCTTCCAATTTCAATAATTTTCTGGTATTCTTATCCATGTGAAGCACCTCTTTACTATTTTCTCTCAACTTATAGTTTACTGGTTTGCTTCACTTTTTTCTATAAAAAAATAATCGTGTTGGCGAACTTTTTTGTTCACCAACACGATTTATTGTACACCCATTTTTCAGAAAAAACGTGTTGGCAAACAAAAGTTTTCCAACACGTTTTACTGTTTAATATAATCAGCATAAATTATATAACTATGGTTTCAAAATTGTTATTTTAACTTTTCGTCTACCAAAATGATTAGCTTCAGCAACTGTACCTACATGGACATCAATTCGTTTTCCTTTAATTGCCCCACCTGTATCAGCAGCTAAATATACACCGTACCCATGAACATGTACTAATGATCCTAATTTAATTACACTTGGATCAACAGCAATGACTTTTGGATTAATACGTAAATCAATTCCTGTTGCTGTATAAGGTGTTAGTCCAGGTTCTGTATAAGAATATGCTGTTGCTTCTACTTCAAATTCTGTTTCATTCCCTTGGGTAGCAATTTGTTGTTGAGTTGTTTCCTGTGGTCTAATCTGACTAGAAACAGCATAAGACATCGCCTTTGTTGTTGCTAATTGAGTAGTGTTTTGCAACTGCGTATGTGACGATTGCGATTGCTCATCTTGTCTTTGCACTTGTGCAACAGAACTACTTTCTTGTCTTGTCAAATGTAAACGTTGTGCTAAAGCCATTTGCTCTTCTAGTTTTTTTTGAGCCAATTGTGCTAAACGATCACGATTGTTATCTAACACGTGAAATAATTCTTGTTTCTGTTTTTTTAATGCTTCTGTTTCTTGATGTAAAACTGTTTTTATACGTGTCAACTCGTTTAACTGACTAGCTTGTGTTTCTTTTAGTTGTTTTAATTCGTGTACAGATTTTTGTGCATTTTCCAATTTTTCGTTTGTGGCACGTTGCAACTCTGAAATAATTGTGACACGTTCAAAAAAGTCAACCAAACTTTCAGAACTTAGTAATGCATGGATAAAATTTGTTACTGTATCATCTGTTTGTAGTGCAACTAATCGTTTTCTAGCTTGATCTTTTCTTATTTTAACAATGCCTTCCAATTCAGCTACTTTATCGGTTGATTGATTAATTTGATTAGTTAATGTAGTAATATTTTCTTGAAATGTCACTAAATCTTGCTCTTTAGTAGAAATCTCAGTAACAAACTGGTCGATTTGCGTTTCTAACGTACTAATATCATTTTGGACTTGTTCTTGTGTGATATTTGCATACACTGGTTTAGATACCAAAAGAGATGTTCCCACACAAAGTCCGAATAGGAATTTATAAATACACTTCTTTTGCATACATCGCTCCTTTATAAATCCATTGTAACAATTAAATAATACAAAAATATAACATTTATATTTCATTTTAATCCTAAATGTTATTTTTATGTAATATTTCATCTAAATAAGTTACATTCGTAATCTAAATGTAATATTTAAAGGGTGAATTTTATATTACAATAAGAATAAAACAAACTGAGGTGATTATTATGACAAAACTATATTTTGCAAGTCCTTTATTTTCTGAAATGGAGCAACAATTTAATGCAGCGCTTGTTCAACGTATTAGAGAAGCATATCCTCATATAGAAGTTTATTTGCCACAAGAGCAAGCGGATATTAATGATAAAAACGCTTATGCTAATTCAACATTAATTGCTAAAATTGATACGGAGCATCTTCTTTCCAGTCAGTTATTAATTGCAATTTTAGACGGATCAAGTATTGATGTAGGCGTAGCTAGTGAGATTGGTGTTGCCTACCAAGCAGGAATACCTATTTTGGCACTATATTCTGACGTTAGACAACAAGGAGCAACTAATGCTCAAAAAATAGCTGCTTTGCAAGAAGTTGCAGAATCTCAATTTGCATACATTAACTTGTATACAGTGGGGCTTATTAAACTAAATGGAGAAATCGTAACGTCTTCAAGCACTTTAATAGAACATATAAAGAACTATATTTAACTTTTTCTTATTATTATGTTAGAATGGTAAAGACTATAAATATATTGGAGGGAACATATTGCTTACAGTATCAAATATCAGTTTATTATTTTCTGATCGCAAACTTTTTGACAATGTGAATATTTCATTTACACCTGGGAACTGTTACGGTGTTATCGGAGCAAACGGTGCTGGAAAATCAACATTCTTAAAAATCTTATCCGGAGAAATCCAACCAACTACTGGAGATGTTATTTTAGACCCACATGAAAGACTATCTGTATTAAGCCAAAATCACTACGGATTTGAACAATATACAATTTTAGAAACAGTTATCATGGGAAATAAACGTCTGTATGACATTATGAAAGAAAAAGACGCACTATATGCTAAAGAAGATTTTTCAGAAGAAGACGGTGTACGTGCTGGAGAACTTGAAGGTGAATTTGCCGAATTAAATGGTTGGGAAGCAGAAAGTGATGCCTCTATATTATTACAAGGATTAGGCATTACTGAAGATTTACATGGTAAACGCATGTCTGAACTCATAGAACCTCAAAAAGTTAAAGTATTGCTAGCTCAAGCATTATTTGGACAACCAGATGTTTTATTATTAGACGAGCCTACCAATGGTTTGGATAAAGCCTCTATTGACTGGTTATCTGACTTCTTATTAGATTTTCCAAACACTGTTATCGTTGTATCGCATGACCGTCATTTCTTAAATACAGTATGTACACACATGGCAGATGTTGATTTTGGAAAAATTCAACTTTATGTCGGAAATTACGATTTCTGGTTAAAATCTAGCCAGTTGGCAGCAAAACTAGCTGCTGATGCCAATGCTAAAAAAGAAGAAAAAATTAAAGAATTACAAGAATTTATTGCACGTTTTAGTGCCAATGCTTCAAAATCTAAACAAGCAACATCACGTAAAAAAATGTTAGATAAAATTACATTAGACGACATTCAACCGTCCTCACGTAAATACCCATTTGTTGGCTTTACTATTGAACGTGAAATTGGAAATGACTTACTATTGGTTGAAAATTTATCTAAAACCATTGACGGTGAAAAAGTGTTAGACAATATTTCATTTACCATTAATAAAGATGATAAAGTCGCCTTTTTAAGTCGTAAAGATATTGCAACCACTACTCTATTTAAAATTTTAAGTGGCGAAATGGAACCAGATAGCGGCTCTTATAAATGGGGTGTAACAACAAGTCGTTCTTACTTACCAAAAGATACAACTGAAGAATTCAATTCAGACTTATCTATTTTAGAATGGTTACGTCAATACGCTGCTCAAGAAGAAAGTGACAACACATTTTTGCGTAGTTTCCTAGGTCGTATGCTTTTCTCTGGTGAAGATGTCATGAAAAAAGTAAACGTCCTATCTGGAGGAGAAAAAGTACGTTGCATGCTGTCTAAAATGATGCTAGCAAAATCTAATGTTTTACTATTAGATGATCCAACAAACCATCTTGATTTAGAGTCTATTACAGCCTTAAATGACGGTATGATTGCTTTTAAAGGTTCTCTATTATTTACATCACATGACTACGAATTTATTAACACTATTGCCAATCGTATCATTGAAGTTACACCAAATGGTGTTGTAGATCGCTTATCTACAACGTATGAAGAATACTTAAATGACAATGCTGTACAAGAGCGTGTAAATGCTCTGTATAATGTATAAATAGTCATAAAATTGGTCATATAAAATGGCATGAAATCATGTTGAGTTCATGCCGTTTTATTTCAATCATTTTATTTTGTTTGTTCATTAATCAAGTACATTTCAACACAAAGCAATTTACTTTACTAGATACACGTATCATTTTATACTAATAATGGTTAGAAAAAATGGAGGAACATTTATGAATTTAATTCCAACAGTTATTGAGCAATCATCTCGTGGTGAGCGTGCTTATGATATTTACTCAAGACTTTTAAAAGATCGTATTATTATGTTAAGTGGACCGATTGATGATGATGTTGCAAATTCAGTCATCGCTCAACTCTTATTTTTAGAGGCACAAGACCCTGAAAAAGATATTTATTTATACATCAACTCTCCTGGCGGAAGCGTTTCTGCAGGTTTAGCTATCTACGATACAATGAATTTTATTAGAGCTGATGTACAAACAATTGTTATTGGATTAGCTGCCTCAATGGGAAGTTTTTTAGCCTCATCTGGATCAAAAGGAAAACGTTATGCTTTACCTAATGCAGAAATCATGATTCATCAACCTTTAGGTGGTGCGCAAGGTCAAGCAACAGAAATTGAAATTGCAGCTAAACATATTTTATTCACGCGTGAACGCTTAAATAAAATTTTAGCTAAAAATACTGGACAAAAAATCACTAAAATTGCCAAAGACACTGACCGTGACAATTGGTTAACTGCTGAGGAAGCCAAAACGTACGGTTTAATTGATGACATTATGGTCAGTTCAAAGGACATGAAAAAATAACTGTCACAAAAAAGTCTACTTCAATAACGAAGTAGACTTTTTCTAGTGTATGTCAAAATAATGAATAGCTTTATCCGCTAACATTTTTCCAATCATTAAACCAATATAGTTTGCTAATAAATCTCCTAAATCAAAAAAACCTAAATAAAATATATATTGTATCACTTCTGCACTGAACAAGCAGACCATAGCTAATCGCATTTTTTTCTTAGTAGAACATAAACAGCCCAAAGGGATTAAAAATAAAATATTCATAAACGGAATAAAACTATCTCCGTTATAAATATCAATAAGAAACGACAACGGGTTCAAATCATACCCTCTTACGCCAATTGATTTAAAAAATAATAAATAGATTAAAAATAACATGTAAATGCTGGCAAATATATAAATCACAGGCTTATGAAGCTTTTTGGTCCATAAGGCTATACTGATGTACGTTAAAAAAAATGCTGCAATAATATTAATCGAAAAAACTAATAAAAAATCTTCTCCTGCAAATGGAAATATACTTAACGGGAGATACAAAAAATCCATATAAATCCATCGGAACAAAAAGAAATAAAAAACATACACTAATAAGTAACCTATTTTTTTCATGATAACGCTGCCTTTCTTAATAATTGATGTTACAATTATAACAAGGAAACGTTTTAAAATCAAAAAAAGGACGATTTTTATGAAATTTTAAAAAAAATATGTGTTAGTGTATTTATACTATCTTTCATCATCCCTTTAATCTCTGTCCATGCTGCAACTTTTTTATCTTATAATGGACAAGGCATTTGGGATAAAAAATCTAATAGTTCGTTTTATAACAATCATCATAATAAAGTTTATCGTGTTAATCATTATCAAGAAAAAGATCGTTTTTCTTCTACTACTGATAGTACTGGGCTTACCGTTAAATTAAATAAAAACGATTGGTGGGGCTATACAACTATTGCTAGTCGTACTTTTTATGGGACAACTTCAGGATCTTTTTCTTCTCAGTTACCAACAGGAAATTTCTCTTTATATTTTAGTAGTACAGAAAGAGCAAGAACATTTAACATTTCAGGTACTATAACAGATTAATCATTATCATTTAAACGTTTCCACAATCATAAATAACCACATGATCTTTCAGAATTTTATCTGATTTCATGTGGTTATTTCTATCATAATGAATGTATGTTATTTACTTTTTAGCATAAAATAGACAATAATAATATGAATAACGAGGCGAATAGCATGCTTTCCCCAGTTTATTTTGTCATGTGTTTTCCCCGCTTCAAAAGCAGATAATTGGATAAGTGTTACAGCCAAAACAACAATAAAGGCATTTTGCGATAATGTTTTTAACGTATGTAAAACAATCGTATATCCTAAAAGAATAACTCCTGATAAAAAACCTGTAAAGGCTGATTTTGGTAATTTTTTCCAATGTTTAATTAATCCAACTATAATGCAAATCATATATATAATTGTAAATACTTCAATAATCATCGTAACACTCCTCTACTTTTTCATAAAATGGTACATTATTAAGCTAGCAGCAACAGCAACATTTAGTGACTCTGCTTTTCCTTGCATAGGAATAAAAATCGGTTGATCACTAGCTTCTAACAGTGCTTGCTGTACTCCACTGCCTTCATTTCCTACTATCACAGCACAATTTTGGATTGGCTCAATATCAAATAAAGATTGCGATCTTTCATGTAAAGATGTTCCATAGACTTTAATACGATTGGCTTTAAAGTGTTGAATAGTATCTAATAAATCCACTTTACAAACCACAATATGAAATTGACTGCCTTGCATCGCACGAATAGTTTTGTCATTATAAATATCCACTGAGCCACTGCCTACCAAAACGGCTGAAAAGCCTGCTGCATCAGCTGTTCTAATAATCGTTCCTAAGTTTCCAGGATCTTGAACAGCATCAATCAACATGTATTTACCATGTGATAAATCAAGTGTCGGCTCATTCATAGAAACGACTGCAAAAATAGCTTGTGGCGTTTGTGTTTGCGCCAGTAGCTTCACAATATCTTCACTAATCATATAGATGGGCACCTGAATAACCGCTCCATACTGTTCATACATGGCTTGATTCATCATGCAATACTGAACATACGGACTTTTTAAGGCTTCCTCAACAAGATGCCAACTCTCAATTAAGTATGCCTTTGCTTGCTTTCTTCCTTTAGTTGTTAATAATTTTTTCCATTGCTTGACATAATCATTATGTACTGACGTTATTTTCTGCATAATCCCTCTAATTATTTTCTTTTTTCAATATAATTTCCTAAACTAGCAACAATGTATTTGCGTTTATAGTCTAATTCATCTACACATAATAGTGACGTATACGATGGTGCTTCATTTTTACCATGAAATTTTGACTCAACAAATACAGAAATTCCAACAACTTTAGCACCAAATTCTTCAACTAAACTACACATCCCATTAATTGTTCCGCCGCCCTTTAAAAAGTCATCAACAATTAATACTCGATCACCTTCATTTAAACTTCTCTTAGATAGCTCCATTTTTTCGACACGTTTTGATGAGGCGGATGCGTAATTTACACTTACTGTTGATCCTTCGGTAATTTTAGAATCACGTCTAACAATAACAAACGGTACACCCAATTCTCTAGCAACAGCTTGAGCTAATGGGACACCTTTTGTTGCAACTGTCATCACAACATCAATATGTTTCATCATATATGGTGTAGCAATTAATTTTCCTACTCTTGCTAAAATATTTGGACTTCCTAATAAATCAGACAAGTACACATATTCTCCTGGTAAAATACGCTCTGGATCTTCTAATTGTGTTTTTAAAAAATTCATCACTTGTTTCGCTTCATATTTTTGCATGAGCGGTAAAAAGCGAACCCCACCAGCAGACCCTGGAACAGTTTCAATCGTTCCTGTCCCTCGTGTTTCAAATGTTTCCTTGACTAAAACCAAATCCTCACTAATAGATGATTTAGCAGATTCATACTTATTTGCAAAATATGATAATGGAATCAATCGAACTGGATTAGATACTAAATACTGTGTCATATCAATTAAGCGTTCAGTACGTTTTATCTTCATGATTAACCTCTTAAATAAATATAATAATGCTTATATTATACACAAAATCCTATTTTTTTCAACTTTATTGTTCGTGTTTTTCTCTTAAATCGTTGACTAAATCAAGTAATCTGGTTCCATAACTTGACTTTATAAGGACTAGGTCATCTTGTTGTAGAACGTGTCTTAACATATCGCTAAGACGTGATTTATCATCTAATTCATGCCAAACTGGACAGTCATGTTGTTTTAATAAAACATGATATAAAGACAACATATTTTCCCCGTATAAATAAATTCCTGCTAAACGTGTACAGTCTATACTATCTACAATAGACTCATGTAGTGCTTGAGAATCTTTTCCTAATTCTTTCATATCTCCCAAAACTAAATATTTACGATGTTTCGTTTCAATTTCTTGAAAATCTTTAATAATTGCTTTCATAGATGTTGGACTGGCATTGTACGCATCATTTAACAAACGGCTATTATTTATCCCTTTTACCCACTCTAAACGATTAGCTGTTAATGTAAAATATGCTAAAGCCTCTTGCATATCCTTATCACTCACGTTAAAATGTCGCCCCACTAATAAAGCAATCATGGCATTATAAGCATTATAAGCTCCAATAATTGGCAGAGTAAATACATGCTCACTTTGTGCAACTTTAAATATTGTTTTATGTGCGTTAGTTTCCACATCAATCAACTGCATTGTTGCAGAAACGTCCTTACCAAATGTTTGTTTATGTATGTGTGGAACATCTTTTGCTAATAATGGTTCTTCATTCGGCACAATTAACACTCCGTTTTCAACTAAACCAGACACAATCTCTAATTTTGCTTTGGCAATTCCCTCACGACTTCCCAATGCTTCTAAATGACTATCTCCAATTAATGTAATTACTGCTACATCAGGATTAGCTAAACATGATAACTTCTCAATTTGTCCAAAATCATCCATGCCCATTTCTAACACTAATATTTCAGTCGTTTCTGGCATCCCTAAAATTGTCATCGGAACACCGATATCATTATTATAATTCCCTTGCGTTTTATACGTTCTATACTGTTTAGCCAAGACAGATTCAACCATATCTTTAGTTGTTGTTTTACCATTACTTCCTGTAATTGCAACGACTTTTGGATTAGTTGTTTTCAAATAATATGTTGCTAAATCTTGTAGAGCTTGTAAAGTATCATCAACAAAAATGCAGGCAATATTATCTGGTGCTTCATCTTGAGGTCTATCCCAAAACGTTACAGTTGCACCTTGTTCACAGGCATGCTGCACATAATTGTGCCCGTCAGTTGTACCTTTTAAAGGGACAAACAAACTATTTTTCTGGCATAACTGTGAATTAAAAGACACAGACTCAACTTCAGCAAAACGATTTGCTGACGTGTAATCAATCGCCTTAACTGCCTTTACAATTTCTACTATAGTCATTTTTCGCATATATACACCTACTTACATTATTTCTATTAAGTATATCAGTCAATAAGGAACTTTTCAATAAAGCTATACTTCGCTTAGTTATTCGTATCTTACTTCCAAATTTTTATATATTATAATGATTATCCCTCTTTTTTACACCAATTGACATGCATACACTATATATGTATAGGTTTAGTATAAGAAAACTTTTATGACATAACATTGGTAAAAAATAGAATTACTCTTCTTTATGTAAAAACAATCGTATTGGCAAACTTTGTAAGTTACCAATACAATTTATTGTATACTCTAAAAAAACGGCTTTAAATCTAAACGTTATCCAAAAAGATTTAAAGCCATTTAAGTTTGTTCCATCACTCTACTATGTAACAACAATATACTTTTCCATATAAAGCATACGCTCTCATACAACACACTTCAAAATAATTAATTTATATTTCGTTTTGGTTTATAAAATTGACGGCTATCTAATCCATAAATTTTATCAGTATATTCGTTATAGCCTACTTTTTCTAAAGCTGTACTAATCATATTAATACTTGCATCAAGCATATCAATATGATGTAAAATCTCTGCTTCCATTACTCTAGGCAAAACTGGAGAACCATATTCCAAACGTCCATGGTGCGATAGTACCACATGCTTAAGCAGTAAAACACTTTCATGTGTTGGATCAATATTCAATTCGATACAAGTTTTCGTAATTTCATCAGACATCAGTACAATATGCCCAATCAAATTACCTTGTATTGTATACTCTGTTCCAACACTTCCAGATAATTCTATAACTTTTCCAATATCGTGCAATAAAACACCAGAGGTCAACAATGAGCGATTAATACCTGGATATTGGTTCATAATAGCATCAGCTAAACGGAGCATGGATAATGTATGAAAACTTAATCCTCCAGTTACGGCATGATGATGACGTTTTGCAGCTGGAAAATCATAAAATTCTTGTTCATATCGTTTATGAATATGCCGAACAATTCTAGCCATAATGGCATCTTCAATCCAACATAATGCTACATTAACTTCATTTTTGATATCATTCATACTAATTGGTACACGTTCAATTAAAGAGTCTACTGGAACATCTTCTACAACTTTTAACCCTTGTATTTTAATTTGAGGGGCATTGTTGTACACCTCACGCTTTCCATTTAGCCACACTACTTTTCCCACTTGAAATTCTTGAACATCATCTTGTGATGCTCCCCAAAATTTAGCATCAATCTGCCCACTTTTATCTTGGAATGTAAAGGCAATATATCTCTTTTCTGTCTTAGTAATACGCACATCTGCCGTTTTTATAAGAACAGGCAATGACATATCCTCTCCTATTGCGTAGTCATAAATTTTTTTACTCATGTTTAACCTCCCTTGTCTTAAAAATAGTGGTCATATAAACATACAATCAACCTAACTTAAACATGTAAAGAAATTGTTTGAACATTGGAAATCGTATTCGTTATTTCAGAATTAAATGTAAAATAGAAAATTTGATGTGTTTCACTTAACTCCTCTAAAATAGCATATATAGCTCGTCTTCTAGTATCATCAAAATTGACAAAGCAATCATCAATTAAAATAGGTAAAACTAACATTTCTGATATGTTTTTAATAAACGCCAAGCGAATAGCCACATATAATTGTTCTAATGTACCTTGAGACAACTCTTTTAATTCAAAACTAAGATGTTTATCTTGACTGGCAACTCTTATTGAATTTTGATTAAAGTGAAGCATACTATAGCGATAATTGGTCAAACGACTGAAATAGATTTGTGCATCACTAAGAACTTGCTCGATATGAGTTTGTTTTCCGCTTTGTAATAGAATTTCTATCAATCTTGAAGATACTAATAATTCTCCGACTTGTTCAACTAATTCTATAGTATCCTGCTCAATGATAGTGTATTCTTGTTGTAGTTGAGCATATGTTCCGTCTTGTTCATACTGTTGTTTATTCTGTCTAGTTATTGCCAAGCGTTCTAAGCAGTTTTGCAACTTATTTTGGATTTCTCTCTCCTCATCACATAAATGATGATACATTGCTTGCATACTCTCTTTATCCTCATATTCGCCTAAACGAGCTACAGTATCCTCATCTAGTTGCTCTTTTAACACACATATTTTTTGTGCAATAGTATCATGTTGCTTGTCCTGTTCTAACAACATATACAACTGCTCTCTTGTTTGTACATGATACTGTTGGAATAGAGATTGCTCACTTTGTCTTAACCTATTTAATTTGTTTTCCACCTCACGCACATCTCTATTTAATTGTTGATAGCGTGCCATATTTTCTTGCAACCTAATCTCTTCAATCTTTAAAGTATCCATAAACGGTTTAAATGATGTGACTACTTGTCTTAATAATTGTGTATATGGTAATGTTTCATCTTTTCCCATAAACGCCTGACTATAAACATCAAACCATTGATAGTACTCTGCACAAGTTTCTTCAATTTGTTTTAATTCCATGCTTAAACGTTCATGCTCACTTTCTATTTGCTGTATATCGTATAGACTACTGTCATTTAACTGAGATAAAGATAATGATAAAGGCACTTTATGGGCATGTTTCCACAAATTTTCACGTTCTTGATAACGTTCCATTTGTATCGTCCATTCATTTTCTAGTTGTGTAAGTTGAGCATAATTTTTTTCGTATTCCGATAAATAATCTTGTTCATGACGTAATTGATGAATGATTTGTTGACGATATTCTTTTTCTCCTCTCAAGCGTTTTTGAGTTTGTCCTCTATTGTATACATACCAAACAAATCCAACTATACATGCTCCAACACTTACTAACAGACCTGAAAATATTTTAAAAAATATGCTTAGTATAATCCCAATGCTTCCTAGCCCCATGCATATAGCACTTATCCAAGGAAAAGATATTTTTTCTTTAGTATTCTCTGTATTAATTTGAGCTAATTGTGCTATCTTTTCTTTTTGAACACTTATTTTTGCATACTCTTGCGTTTTTTCGTGTTCAAGATCATGTTTTCGAGTCATTAACTGATTATATACATACATTAATTGCTTGTATTCCTCGTCTTGTAACAATTCAGCCGATGGAATACTCTCGTCATCTAGCACGCCAAGTTTTGCTCGTTCTTTGTCTAACAATTCCTGTTTTGCACTATAATTAAACTCGATTTGTAATAACTGTTGCAGTACTCTATCAATTTGAGGCATTCGTTGCATAATATACTTCAATTCGTCTTTATGCTCAATATACCATTTTATACGTTCTGTGGGTGCCAATCGTTCTTGTTGGAGTCTTTCTTTAAAGACAATCAAACGTTTTTCCTGCTCTTCGATTTGTATCCGTAAACGCTCAATATGAGAAGATAAATCTTTAGGTAAAGAAATTGTCTGTTCATTGTATTGTGCTAGCAATCGTTTATGCTCTAATTGAATATCATATAAGGCTAAATCTTTTTCTAGTTGATAAATTTGTTTTTTTAAGCTCTGTTCTTTCTGTATCAAAATATTTTGTTCTTGTGTTAACTGCTCTAATGTTTCAACACATTCAACATAATGCTCTTGATATTGTTCAGCTTGCATTAATTTTTTGGACAAAAGTGATAGATCTTCTAGTTTTTGATTTAATAACGGCACTGTACCTGTAGGTTTGTATATTTTTTTGCTTTCATTTAACCAACTATCTCTTAAATGGAATAACTGATCACTTCCACTTGATCCAATAGTTAAAAAATATTTATTTAAGTCTTCTTTGTTCACATTTTCTAAACTATGCAAATGCTCCAGTTGTAAAGAAAAAAATCTATGATAGACTTCTAAAGAAATATTTTTTAACACATCTTCTAAAATACTATTTGGTAATGTATCTCCATGTTCATTGAAAATAGTGAGTTCACCCGTTGATGCACCTTTTTCTGTACGTATACGTTCGATAATTAAATGACCATAGGTTTCGTCCTCAATGTTTATTTTTCCACCATATTTACTAACTGTTTTAGGAACATACTCTGCATGTTTTCTTATTTTTGGAAAACCAAATAAAATATGTCGAATAAACGATTGAATAGTTGATTTTCCAGCCTCATTTTGTCCAAGAAATACAACCATTGATTCTGTAAAATCAAATGTTTGATTAGCCCATTTCCCATATCCATAAATTGTTAGACGTTTAATTCTCACCTATTCTTCACCACCTTTATAAAGTGCTAAAGCTAATCTATTAATCGCTCGTTTAATAATCGTTTCAGCTAATCCTTCATCAGATCTTAAAGAAGGCAATAGTGTTCTCATTTTAGTTTGTGAAAAAACACTTTGCATAGCTTCATCATATATGCTTTCATCAACTCCACGTTCTCGAATATCTTCCCAAACATTAAGCACGTCATCATTTAACATAATTTTTTGCGAATTATCTTGTAACACATTTTCTTCTTTAATCACATACACATGTTTTTTATTTAAACTCTCTTTCATCTCCCGTGTATTTAAAAGTTCTAATATCTCTGGAGAGACATCTGCATGAACATGCCACGTAATTGATACTAGATACGTTTTATCAGATTCCCATGTTTCAAATATGCAGCTTATATCTGTAATAATTTGTTCAAAATGATGGGTTTTAGAAATAGTATAATCTATTTTATTCCACTGTATTTTAGACGTATTTACCCATTCAATCTGTGTAGGTTTTCCTTTATTTAAGCTAACTAAAACGGCTCCTTTTTCGCCTGTTTCATGCCTATTCAATCCTTGAACATTTCCCGAATAAATAATGGGGGGCTGCTCTTGAAGGAGCATACGTTTATGAATATGCCCTAAAGCCCAATAATCATAGTGTTTATCATTTAATTCTTGGATAGAAAACGGAGCATAGACTCCTTCCTTACTTTGACTTCCCTCCAAATATCCATGCAACATGCCTATAGCATAATGTGTCATATTTTGGTGAATAGGATAACGTGTAATTTTTCGTTCTGTCACATGGTTGGTATCATAACTAAAGCCGTAAATATCAACTATTTCTCCTGAGTGGGTATGTAAAGTAATTTGTGTAACTTCTGATGACAATACATAAACATCTTTAGGTAAATTAACTAAGGGCTGATGTCCCATATAATCATGATTTCCATAACATAATACAACATGAATATGGTGTGCCAGTAATTTTTCAAGTTGCTCTTTCAAAAAAAATTGAGTTCTCACATTAGGTTTCGTTGAATTAAAACTATCGCCTACAATCAATACAATGTCGACCTGTTCATCAATTGCTTTTTGAACAAGTGATTGTACAGATTTTTCAGTAGCACTTTTCATTTGTTCCATTAAATCAGGATAGTGTGTTGTTATATTTTTAAAAGGACTATCCAAATGCATATCAGAAATATGCAAGCATTTTATACCCATACAACCTCCTTAGAAAAAAAGAGAACCTTAGTTCTCTCTTAATTGTTATAAATATCTGCTAATGGTTGTGTTATAATTTTATTTAAGTCTTCCATTAACACGCTCATTGCTTGCTCTGCCTTCATTAATGATACAATGAGTTCATTTTCTTGTGCTTTTAAAGCACCTTGTTGTGCTTCCTCAATATCTTTTTCACTTGGTTGTTTACCAGACATTTGCATTTCTTGAAACTTCATTGTAATAGCTTTAAAAGCTTCAAATTCTTTTTTAGCTTCTGCATTATTATGAACTTGTTCAAACGCCTCTTTTAACGCTTGGTATTCTTTAGATTTTCTTAGTTCTCTTTCCATATTATTTGCAATATCGTATAATTGTTGTGCCATAACTTTCTCCTTATTACGTATTAATGCTTAAATTATAACATATTTTTCTTAAAATAACCATATTCCTATATCCTACTTTGATTTAAACAATCAATAATATCTTGTTGATTTAATAGGTAATAAGCACCTTGTTGAAGTAATTGATGATTACCTTGCACTTGTTCTTGAAATAAAGGTGTAGGTGCCACAATAATATCTTTATTTTGCTCAATTCCACAGTAAGCTGTATACATAGCTAAAGTATATTTAGCACTTTCAATCATACACAAACAAGACGAAATCCCTGCAACTAATTCACCAATACGCTGCAAAGTTTGCACTTTAGAGCATTCCAAGGGTAATTCAGTTAGGACCAACCCTGTTTTTTCTAGTTTTTTTTGAAGGAAAATATGCTTTAAAGGGTTGTAGTGTTCAAAGCTAGTAGATAACATTATTACACATTTATGTTGGGTTGATATCAATGAATCAAATAAGGTTGCACTTGTTTTAAACAATAAACTCCCTGTAAAAACACTCGGAGGCAACGACACAATCATTTCAGATAAAATGCGTTCTCCATATAAGGATAAATTATCATGTGCAATTACCCCTAGTTTTTTCATTTTTAATAGCGAAATATCTCCCTTATAAAATAACACTAATGGTGGATGAGAGCAATTCAATAAACAGTTAGGATACTGTTCATCTACAATACTCAATATGTGAATATCATTTTCTTTATAAAGTTGGTATATGTGATGTATAGATTGAAATAACTCTAAAAATTGACTAGTATGTTTAATCTCTAAATGTTGTTCTACTATAATCTGATGTAATGATACTCCTTCTTGTAACATTTGCAACAATTTATGCCCAGTTTGAAGTGTTCCGTGCTGTCCATGTACATAAGCTACTAATATATCTTTTATCATATTATCACCTCACATATACTATACGTAAAAGATTAGTTTTTTTACACAATAAACAAATTTTTATGTTATCAATACATAATGCGACATTATCCCAACTGCTTTTAATCAATATACCTTATTATTTTCTTAATTTTTTAACATAATTTTTCTGTCCCACGATTAGTTAAAATTATTAAAGTCTATCACTTAAAATTTTTCCAATTTTTTCATCATACTACGATACCTATGTAACACCACATCAATATCATTATTACATACTTCCCTCTATTAACTATCTATTTTTTAACATACTATATACTTATGTTTGTAAATAGTACTTAATGCTCTCTTTTTATTCATTTTATATTCAACAATTTACCAAATTTTATGAACAATATAGTGCTTATTATTTTATAACACTTTTTCTTATATGATATTTTCCATAACTCTACTATTTCTAAAGACTTTACCTTTTGTACAAAAAAATCGTGTTGGTGGATTTGTACACCAACACGACTATATTTATTTTTCTTCTAAAATACGATCTTCCTTAAAAATAACATTGATACTTCTAATTCGTCCATTTTCAATCACAACAGGCTGTAAAAAGAAATCGTCTAATTCAACACGAACACCTTTTTCATTATCTTCAGGTAAATACCCTAACTGCTCTAATACAAAGCCAGCCATTGTATCAATTTCTTCTGAAACAATACTTGTTTGAAATAGATCGTTAAATTTTTCTATTGGCATAATACCATTGATATTGTATGCACGATTAGACATTTTACGATAATCTCTTGAAATTTCATCGTACTCATCTTCGATTTCTCCAACAATTTCTTCAATTAAATCTTCCATTGTGACAATTCCTTCAACACCACCATACTCATCTTTTAAAATTGCCATGTGTTGATGTTCTTTTCTAAAAGATACTAATAGGTCATCAATGTAAATTGTTGATGGAACAAACAATGCATCATTCATCAATTCACGTATATTGATAGAGTCAAATCCTTTCAAACGCGCCTGTTTTAATACATCTTTTACGTGTAATATACCAATCACACTATCTTTATCATCTTCGTAAATAGGAATACGTGAATAAGCACTTTCCACAATTTCTGTCCAAATTTCATCTAAATCATCTTCAACATCAATCATAAATGTATCTGTTCGAGGCACCATAACTTCTCTTGCCAGTTTTGAATCTAAAGATAACACGCCTTGCATCATTGTAAATTCTTCTAAATCAATAGCACCATCATTACGACTATTGTCTAGCAGTGCCTTCATTTCACTACGAGTCAGTTTTTCTTCTTGATTTTTAAATTCAATCGGCGTTAATTTCTTTAAAATTCCGGTTGAAAACGACAATAATCTGACAAAGGGCTTGAAAAATTTTTGTGTAATCATAACTAAACTAGCCGTAGATAATGCAATTTTTTCTGGCATTTGTAAAGCAACTTGTTTAGGGTATAACTCTCCTAAAACTAATGTTAAATAAGATAACACTAATGTCACAACTAAAACGGAGAGAGTTGGACCAAAATCTCCTAAAACACTAATCAAAAATGGTTCAATTAGTTTAGTAAAACTTAATGATGCTGAACCACTGGATAGAAATCCAGCCAAAGTAATTAACACTTGAATAGTAGCTAAAAAATCATCAGAATTATCTAATAGTTTCAACACTTTAACGGCTTGCTTGTTTCCTTGTGCTTCTAATTGCTTAATTTTCATCACATTTAACGACACATACGCCAATTCTGTTGCCGAAAATAAAGCATTAATTGCTGTTAAAATAATAATCAATAAAATCTGGGCGGGTAAACCGTCGCTCATTCTATTTCCTTCTTTCGTTTTCAATAATTAACAATTACTTGTTACACTATATTGTAACAAAAATAAAACATAAAAATCAAGTAGTTAATCAAAAGAATACTATCCATAGTCTCATATACTGAAAAATGAACCATGAAAAAATTATCATGCATATAAGTTATATAGATAATTTTTGAAAAGAAAAAGTATACTATAGGAACTTCAGCAATTTCTGTTGATAGCAAAAAATTTAATTCACTTAGTTATATATAGTCAGTGAATTTTTGGGTCATAAATACGATTGGTTTATATACCAAAAATATCATATTACATTAGACAAATTCGTATTGCTTAAATAATGAAAAAGCCAGCGTCTAACGACGCTGACTAGTATCATTTAGAAAATAATTATAATTTTATATAGTTATGTTATTTAGCTAATAAACCAGCCATTGTAATATAGTTATATGGTTGATTGAAATGTGGTAAGAAGAAAATATCTAATAAAGCTAATCTTTCAATAGTCACTTTTTCTTGGATAGCTAATGAGAACATGTGAATACCCATTGACATATCTTCTTTAGATGCCATTTGGCAACCTAATACAACACGTGTTTGTCTGTCATATACAATTTTGATTTTTACTTCATAGTTGTCATGTTCAATAAATGCTGGTTTTTGTAAATCTGCATATTCTGTTACAACAGCATCATAACCAAAACGTTTAGCTTTTTCTAAAGTCAAACCAGTTGATACCATTTTTAAATCATAGATTGAAATACCATTTGATCCTTGTACCCCAATAGATTCTAAGTCTTTACCACAAACATTATGTGCAGCAACTAAACCTGAACGTACAGCATTTGTTGCCAAAGCAATATAATTTGTATCATTGATTGAGTTATCATAAACAGTTGCACAATCTCCAATAGCATAAACATCTGGATTGCTTGTTTGTTGACGTTTGTTAACTAAGAAGGCACCGTTTCTAAATAATTCTAACTCTCCATTACCTAAAGCTGTGTTTGGACGGAAACCAACAGCTAAAATAACCATATCTACATCAAATGTTTCTTTATCAGTTACTAAACGCTCTACTTTACCATTTCCTTCAACAGCTTGAACTGTTTGTCCAAATGCTAAACGAATACCATGATCTGCTAAGTTTTTACTCATCAAGTCTGTAAAGTCTTTATCGTAATAACCACCTAAACATGTTTCAGCAACATCTACTAAAGTCACTTCTTTACCTAAACGTTCAAAAGCTTCTGCTAATTCAACACCAATGTATCCTGCTCCAACAACAGCAACACGATGAATATCTTTATTTTTTAATTTTTCAATAACTTGTTCAGAGTTTTGATACAATTTAACGAATTGTAAGTTTTCTAATGTTGCTTCAAATTCTCTTGTACCTTCAACTAATTCAACACCTTTGATTGGTGGAATAATTGGTTGAGAACCAGTTGCTAAAATTAATTTATCGAATGATTCAACATGTTTTTGTCCATCTACAATAGCTGTTACTGTTTTTTCTGTATAATCAATATGCTCTACTGGAGAGTTCATATAAACTTTTGCTCCAGCTGCCTCTAATTTTTCTTTATTAGAATAGAATAAACCTTCTGGACCTGCAATTTGTTTTCCAATCCATAAAGCCATTCCACATCCTAAAAATGAAATATTTGAGTTTTGATCAAAAACAACAACTTCATTTTCTGTCCCGTAATTATTTAAAATAGCATTAATACAAGACGTTCCTGCGTGGTTCGCACCAACTACAACAATTTTACTCATTTCTTTTCCAGCCTTTCTTACTGATTAATCATATAGAAAAAGTTCTCTACAACCCTATTGTATCATACTTTAAGAGCAATGAAAATAAAATCATATGCATTTTTACTTTATTTTTGTTATTTTTGTTAGTTTAATAACTTTATTTAACTATTGATGCTCATGCTACTATTGAAACACCTTTAAAAATAAACCTTTTTTCCAATTATACTATATGTTATTACTATTGTTAGTGTAAAAACATTATCCTGTTACATTTACTTAATCACTCTATTTTTAGAGCATATACTATCATGATATTACTTTTTTCATGGCTACATATACTTTCACTATTTTTTATAAATCATATTATTTCTCTTAGTATGTAAAATTTTTTTAACGCACAATAGATTATCTTTTGATTGCCTCCTATACTAAATAGGGTTGACAATATCATCAACCCCATTTCAATTATTATCTATGTTATGTCTACTTATCTATACACTTTACTATTATAGTGTTACCTCATTATCTTTTAACCATTCATAATGGAACGTACCTTCTTTATCAACACGTTTATATGTATGTGCTCCAAAATAATCCCGTTGTGCTTGAATTAAATTAGCTGGTAATGTTTCTGAACGATAAGCATCAAAGTATGTAATTGCAGCTGAAAAAGTTGGAACAGGAATACCATTTTTCACCGCTAAAGTCACCACTTCACGTACAGAATGATGATATTCTTTAGTAATATTCAAGAAGTAGTCATCTAATAATAAATTCATTAGCTCACTATTTTTTTCGTATGCATCTGTAATTTTTTGTAAAAATTGTGCTCTAATAATACATCCTGCTCTAAAAATTTTAGCAATTTCTCCATAATTTAATGCCCAGTTGTACTCTTTACTTGCAATACGCATTTGAGCAAAGCCTTGAGCATAGCTCATAATTTTACTGAAATATAATGCTCGTCTAATATGTTCAATAATTTGTGCTTTATCTTCTAAAGCAATAGATTCTTTTTCTACTCTTGGTAAAATATTACTTGCAAAACGACGTTCCTCTTTAAATGTAGAAATGAAACGTGCAAAGACTGATTCCGTAATTAATGATAATGGCACACCTAAATCCAATGCGTTTTGAGATGTCCATTTACCAGTACCTTTATTCCCTGCACTATCCAAAATAACATCAACCATAGGCTTACCTGTTTGAGCATCATATTTTGTTAAAATATCCGCAGTAATCTCCATTAAATAACTGTCTAATTCACCCTCATTCCATTCTTTGAAAATCTGAGCAATATCTTCAATAGATAAATCTAATACATGACGCAACAAATCATACGATTCAGCAATGAGTTGCATATCACCGTATTCAATTCCATTATGTACCATTTTAACATAATGACCTGCTCCGTTTTCACCAATATATGTCACACAAGGTTGCCCATCTTTAGCTTTTGCAGCAATTTCTTTGAAAATAGGTTCTACCAAACGATACGCTTCTTCTTGTCCACCTGGCATAATGGCTGGTCCTTTTAACGCCCCTTCTTCGCCACCTGAAACTCCAGTACCAATAAAATTAATTCCTGAATCTGCCAATTCTGCATTACGGCGAATAGTATCTTGGAAAAATGTGTTCCCACCATCAATTAATATGTCACCTTTTTCTAAATAAGGCAATAGCGATTGGATTGTTAAATCAGTTGGTTTGCCTGCTTGCACCATTAATAAAATGCGACGTGGTTTTTCCAAAGAATTTACAAATTCCTCAATTGAATACGTTGGCACTAAATGTTTATCCGGATGTTCAGCAATAACATCGTCTGTCTTAGATGCTGTACGGTTAAATATTGATACAGTATATCCTCTACTTTCAATATTTAACGCTAAATTTTTTCCCATAACCGCCATACCAACGACGCCAATTTGTTGCTTTGTCATATTTTTACCTCACTTTGTATGTTATCTTTTTTATTGTATCAAAATTTATTATAGTATGAAATTAATTTGCCTTGCCTACTCTACAATCATGGCATCTCCAAAGCTGAAAAATCTATAATGATTTTTTATAGCGTGCTCGTATGCTTGTAGGACATGCTCTCTTCCAGCAAAAGCAGACACCAACATAACCAAAGTGGATTTTGGCAAATGAAAATTTGTAATAAATGCGTCTACTGCTTTAAATGTGTATCCTGGAAAAATAAAAATATCTGTCCAACCACTAGAA
Source organism: Granulicatella sp. WM01 (assembly GCF_004570605.1). Classification (GTDB taxonomy): domain Bacteria; phylum Bacillota; class Bacilli; order Lactobacillales; family Aerococcaceae; genus WM01. The sequence continues at coordinate 21,690 of NZ_SPPB01000008.1, forward strand.
GCAATAATGTTATGATGTGTATTCATAATTGTTTCAAGTGTACGAATTGAGGTTGTTCCTACTGCAATAATACGCCCACCACTTTGTTTAGCTTGCTGAATAATTTGAGCGTTTTCTTCAGTTAATTGATAAAATTCAGCGTGCATTTGATGCTCATCTAATACTTCACTGGATACCGGTCTAAATGTCCCTAGCCCAACATGTAAAGTTACATAAGCAATATGCACACCTTTTTCTTGAATATTCTGCAATAATTCAGGAGTAAAGTGTAGCCCAGCTGTTGGAGCAGCCGCTGAACCAACTTGTTTAGCATAAACAGTCTGATAACGCTCTTTATCTTCAAGTTTTTCTTTAATATAAGGTGGTAAAGGCATCTCTCCTAAAGAATCTAGTACTTCTAAAAAAATACCTTGATAAGTAAATTGAACAATACGTCCACCATGCTCTTTTTCTCCAATTACAGTAGCTTTTAAGCGCCCATCTCCAAAAGTAATCTCTGTACCAACTTTAGCACGCTTTGCAGGTTTAATCAGTACTTCCCACTCATCATCTTTATTATTAGTTAATAATAAACATTCAATATTAGCTCCTGTTTCCACCTTAGTTCCCATTAAACGTGCCGGTAATACTTTTGTATCATTTAGGACTAAAACATCTCCTTTATGTAGATGATGAATGACATCAACAAATATTTCATCTTTATAATGCCCATTTTTTTTATTTAGCACAAGAAGTTTAGACTGACTCCTCTCTTTTAAAGGAGTTTGAGCAATAAGCTGTTCAGGTAAATCAAAATCAAAATCTTTAGTTGTTAACATAATCAATTCTCCTTACTAGAATATGGAAATCCTAGATGTTCGTACGCTTGTTTCGTGACAATACGCCCTCTTGGCGTACGTTGTAAAAATCCAGTTTGAAGTAAATAAGGTTCATACATATCTTCAATAGTTTCTGTTTCCTCACTAATATTAGCCGCAATTGTTGACAATCCTACAGGTCCACCTTGATATAGGGTAATCATAGCTTCTAATAATTGTCTATCTACATGATCAAGCCCTTTATGATCTACACGTAACAAGGACAGTGCCTTATCTGCTAAATCTTTTGTAATTTCTCCACGTCCATAAACTTGTGTATAATCTCTGACACGTTTTAATAAACGATTGGCAATACGAGGTGTCCCACGTGAACGTAGACCTATTTCACGTGCTCCGTCTGCTGCAATAGAGGTATTCAAAATCTTTGCGGAGCGTTTTACGATTTCCGTTAAATCATCTACATCATAATATTCCATGTGTAAAACAATTCCAAAACGATCACGTAATGGCGCAGAAAGAGAACCCGCTTTAGTTGTAGCACCTATTAAAGTAAATGGTGGTAATGGAAAATGAATAGCTTGTGCCATTTGTCCCTGTCCAGTCACAATATCAATATAAAAGTCTTCCATAGCCGAATAGAGCATCTCTTCTACTTGTCTAGGCAGACGATGAATTTCATCAATAAACAGAACATCGCCTGCATTTAAATCATTTAATAAAGCCACTAAATCCCCTGTTCTTTCAATAGCAGGTCCACTTGTTGTTCTAATATTAACACCTAATTCATTAGCAATAACCATCGCCAGAGTAGTTTTTCCTAATCCAGGTGGTCCATATAGTAATACATGATCAAGTGATTCTTGCCGTTCCTTAGTCGCTTGAATATAAATAGACAATTCATCTTTCACACGACTTTGTCCAATATATTGCCCTAATCTTTGAGGACGCAAAGATAATTCTGAAAATTCTTCACTCTCACTTACACTATATCCTGTCAACAGTCTTTCTGTATCCATAATACGCTCCTTTCTTTATCAATAAAATATCTTGTAAACTACCACATCTTAACGGAACAATAAAGACATCTTCTATCTATTTATTTGCTGCATTCTATTGTAACATTAAACTAACTCATAGGTCAAAATTCTACAGTCAAATCACACTCTTATATTCCATATACTTTCATATATTCCTCAGATCATTTTTAATAATAATGAAAATCCAAGCTGACATAAAAATACTCTCCACTTTTTCATGAGCTATATATACAATATATTATTTAAAAATATATTGCTTCAAACATTAGATTTTCAACATTCATGCTAGGATCTACAAATAACAAAAACTTTAAGAAATCTTCGCATATAAACGTTGATTTCTCAAAGTTTTAAACATATCAATTCAGACAATGTTTAGCTTTTTCTCAGCCCTAGAATATACATATCAATTTATACAAGAGTCACGAGATACTTCATCTATAGTCTACATCGGTAATAATTGAAATTTCTGATGCTATCCCGCTGTCCAGCTGTATTGATATTAATGTGATCATCTAGTATGAAAGCAACACCACTCCATTTTCACATACAATTTGACCTTTTATATTTGTTCTCCAGTCAGACAGATGCTGCGTGTATAATCACCACCCATAATGTAAATGGTATGCTGAAATTGTTGTATTGCCAACAATTTCACCTTCGGATTGTAAATGATTTGATTTAATATTTAATCTTCTTCATTTAATAAATCCGCAATAATCGTATCATCAATAGTATCTAAAGTCACTTCTTCGGTATTATTAGCGTCTGCTAAATTTTTTGCCTCTTCCTCTGTAGGTTCAACAATACCTAAAGCAATTCGGATTTTTCTATCTAGCTCGCTGAAAACCTCTGGATGATCTAATAAATATTTTTTAGCAGTTTCCCGACCTTGACCAATACGTGTTTCACCATAGGAATACCATGATCCACTCTTCTTAATAAAACCATGCTCTACACCTAAGTCAATCACTTCACCCGTTTTAGAAATTCCTTCTCCATACATAATATCAACATTAACTACTTTGAATGGAGGAGCAACTTTATTTTTGACAATTTTAATTTTTGTAGAATTTCCAATTACTTCAGAATCTTTTGATGTTTTAATAGCTTCTCCTTTACGTACGTCCATACGAATAGTTGAATAAAATTTCAATGCACGTCCACCTGGTGTAACTTCTGGACTTCCATAACTCACACCTACTTTTTCACGTAATTGATTAATAAATACAGCAATTGTTTTTGTCTTACTAATCACACTAGATAATTTTCTTAACGCTTGTGACATTAAACGTGCTTGCAACCCAACATGTGCTTCTCCCATTAAACCATTGATTTCTGCCTTAGGTACTAGCGCAGCTACAGAGTCAATAACGATAACATCAATAGCTCCAGAACTAATTAACGATTCAGCAATTTCTAAGGCTTCCTCACCACTATCTGGCTGAGATAAAAATAAATCATCAATAGCAATGCCTAAATTTTTCGCATATACTGGATCCATAGCATGCTCTGCATCAATATAAGCTGCTACTCCACCATTTTTTTGCACTTCAGCAACTAAATGTAATGCTGTTGTTGTTTTACCTGATGACTCTGGTCCATAAATTTCAATAATACGACCTCTAGGAAATCCACCTATGCCGAGTGCAGAATCAATTAAAATTGATCCAGAAGATACAGCGTCAATTTTAGTATCTGCTCTATCTCCTAAACGCATAACAGAACCTTTTCCAAATTCTTTTTCAATTTCTTTTAAGGCTTTTTCTAATGCTTTCATTCTTTCATCACTAATTGCCATAAATGTCCTCCAATAATTTTCTTAAATAATTTAATCCATGTCTAAGTGCAAGTTGTCTATTCTCATTACGCAAACGATGCAAAGTTAGTTCATAGCACTCTACTGGATTGTCTTTATAAGCTATTCCGATAAATACTGTTCCCGATTGTTTATTTTCTACACTTTGACTATCCGCAATTCCTGTAAAAGATAACCCAATATCACTGTCAAACAGTTTTTTCACTTGAAAAGCCATCTCTTTTGCACATTGCTGACTAATTGTACCATATTGTTCTAATATTTGGTAAGGAATATGTAAAACGTCTTGCTTAGAATTTTTTTGATACGTAACCACTCCACCTTTAAAGCAACGAGAAACACCTGAAACGTCTACCAACTCTTTTTGAGCCCAACCTCCTGTTAAACTTTCAGCTACACTCAGCGTTAACTGATGTTTAGTTAACTTATCTACAAGTAATTTAGCTAGCGTATCGTCATCATAACCATACAAATACTGTGATAAGCGTTGTTCAATAGCTTGTTGGATAGGGAGAATAAAATTTAAGCATTCTTCTTTTGAATTGCCATTTGCTGTAATACGTACACTAACATCTACAGGAGTGGCATAAATCGCCAGTGTTGGATTTGTTTGATGAATAATAAATTCCTCAATAATAGTTGCTAATTTGGATTCACCTATCCCAATAAAATGCAATGTTTTAGAGAAAAAAACTGTTTTTTCTTGCTTCGATAAGTAAGGTTTAACTTCTTTTTCAAGCATCATCATTAACTCATTTGGCGGCCCAGGCAAAACAATATAGCTTACCTGTTCTACTGTAATGGCTAACCCTACAGCAAATCCATTGTGATTAAACAAACCTATCCCTTGTTCAAAATAAAGTGCTTGTCGCAAATTATTCTCTGGCATTTTCTTACCAATTTGTTCAAAATGATGTATTATCTTTTCTTTTGTTTGCTGATGATAATCAAGGGGTAAATGCAAAAATTTCGCTAAAGCCTGTTTAGTTAAATCATCTTCGGTTGGACCAATCCCTCCACATAAAATAATTAAATTACTCCGTTGACTTGCTAGGCGTAGTTGCTCTATCAATCGTTCTTGATTATCCCCAACAACACTTTGATAAAAAAGTGGAATGCTTAATTCCGACATAACACGCGCAATCTCTGTGGCATTCGTATTTACAACTTGACCCATTAATAATTCTGTTCCAACAGCAATAATTTCAGCTTTTTGCATAATGTTTCCCCCCTCTCATCAATAATATACGTTTTTTTTATAAATTTTTAAATACATGTTTATTTTTTATAAAATATTCAATTCCTGAATAAATAGCCAATATTCCACTTAAGTAGAGAAAAATCTCTCCAATTGGAAAAGATATATTAAAGTTTGACATCAATATCAATACAATTGCAATCATTTGTGTAAATGTTTTAACTTTTCCAGACCAGTCTGCAGCTAAAACAACTCCACTATCTTGAACAAGCAACAATCTTAACCCTGTCACAGCTAACTCTCTACACACAATAATGGCAACAATCCATGCTGGAACAGATAATTTTTCAACAAGAATAATCAGTGCTGTCATAACTAATAATTTATCCGCCAAAGGATCAGCAAATTTTCCAAAAGTTGTGACTAAGTGATATTTTCTTGCTATGTATCCGTCCAACCAATCTGTAACACTAGCTAAGATAAATAATAATGTAGCTAGTTCATAACTACTAAATCCATATACAGATAACATAAACAACGGCACACAACATAAACGTGCTAGAGTTAGTTTATTGGCAATATTCATGATACCAGCTCCTATTTTGTTAAATCAAAATTTAGATTTAAAACTCTTGAATTAGTTGGGATAACCACACGTTCATCATTCATTGTTAATGAAACTGCTGATGAAATCCCAATTAAAAAATTGACATCTGATGCAGCTTGACTAGCAGTAATTGTAATTGGAACACCCGGTTGTAAAGTATTTTCATAAATTGTTCGTCCACTAACAGATGCTCTAATCCATGTTGGTTCACTAACTTGAAGCACAAAATTGTATTCTCCATTATATCCTGCATACGAATATCCTAAGCCATAAGTCTTTTGACCAACACCAGTGTGTTTATTATATAAATCAGCGAAACCGTCAGAACTTGGTACACGACTAGCTTGTGTTGTTTCTATAACAGCATGCGTCGTTTCTTGTGTTGTCGTTTCCTGCGTAGTTTCTACTGTAGTTGCTGTAGATGTAGTCGTTGTCGTTTCAATTGAAGTGGTTGTTTGTTCAGATTGCAAAGAAATACTGCTTGTTTCTTGTGTAGATGTTTCACTTTGAACATGCAAAATATTTGTAGTAGATTGAATAGATTGCCAAATGGCATAACCAACCCCTCCCAAAATAAGACATCCTAAAAGAATAGCTAAACTCACTCTTTTTTTATTTAACGGTGCACTCGCCTTGTCTGTACTTTCCTCTTGTTCATTCATTTCTTCTAAACAAACAGTATTTGAATCATCTTCGACCATAATAGGCTTTTCTGGTGTATTCACAACAGGTATAGCTTGTGTTGTTTCTTCCTCTAATTTTTGCTTACTCAACTCACTTAGCAATTTATTTCCATCTAATTTTAATACTGTAGCATATTTTTTGACAAATTCTTTAATGTAATATTCTCCAGGAATAACATGTAAACGATCATCTTCCAATGCTTGTAAATATCTTTGTTGAATTTCAATTTTTTGACTAACTTCTTCTAGAGTAAGTCCTAATTCTTCTCTTTTTTCTTTTAATTTAGAACCTAATGTTGACATAAATCTATATGACTCCTTTTTAACTATTATCGCTTTAGCGATATGCGAACAAAAACATTATACCATATATTTAGGAAATATTTTAATTTTATAGTATTCATTTCGTAAAAAATGATATTTTATTTGCTCTTTACCTGATATTATTGCTATACTAGATAATGTAAACTATTTTTAAAGGACTACATTATGTATAACAAAAGAAAAAAACGACGTATTTTAACTTTAACAATTTGTACTATCTTAATATTGAATATATTTTTCCTCTACCTCTCTGTTAAAAATACAGTAAAATCAGATTACTTGGCCATTCGCTCTACACCTAATTTACAGACCTCTTTGCAAGAATTGGTTTTAAAAGGGGAAAAAATGACTATTTTAAAGAAACAAAATGATTGGACACAAATTTTCACAAACAATCATACTGGTTGGGTACTAACAGATGATTTAGAGAGCGAAATAGTGAATGTTTCAAACTCTGCTTCTCTCGTTAAACCAATAAAATCCGGAATTTCTGTCTACAAAGATCATCGTTCAACCGATAAAGAAATTGGAAAACTAGACACTAATACGACCTATTTAAAATACTATGAAAAAAACAATTGGAGCCAAATTGTTTATAATCAGTCTGTTGCATGGGTTGAGTCAGATTTACTAACTTCTGCCCATTCTGAAGAAAATCAACAAACAGTTAAAAAACAATATCCTAGCGTGAACTTAGTTAAAGTCAAAACAGAAACACCTCTATTAAGCCAAGCAAGCGGTGGATCAACTTTAGGTAATTTATTAATTGGTGATGAATTAATTGTGGCTGATTCAAAGGTGTCTAATAATCATTATTATGGCACATTAACTTCTGAAGATTTACAAGGTTTTGTTAACTCTAATGCTGTTACTTATAAAGAAAATGTTACACAACGTATCGGCACTCAAGCTAAACAAATCAACCAAGCTAAAATTGTTATTGATGCTGGGCACGGTGGAGTTGACGGTGGTGCGTTAGATTCGACTAAGCAAGTAAGTGAAAAAGAAGTGACGTTAAAAACAGCCGATACATTAAAAAAAGTACTGGAAACTGCTGGAGCTAAAGTGATTATGGTTAGGGAAAATGATAATGATGTAGACCTATCTAAACGTAGTGACGTTGCCAATAGAGAAAATGCGGACGTGTTTATTAGCTTACATTATGATTCTTCAGAACAAACAGGACCAAGTGGAACAAGTGTTCATTATCTACACTACGAAGACACTTTATTAGCCGACTTGCTTGAGTCAGAATTGCGTAAGCTACCATTAAAATCAAACGGTAAAAAAGTTAGTAATTTTGTTGTATTGCGAGAATCAAAATCCCCTGCTGTATTACTAGAATTAGGATATATGAACAATACAAGTGATGTAAATATCTTTAATTCAGATGCTTATAGAGAGCAAGTATCTCAACATATTTTAAAAGCCTTACAACATTATTTTTCTAATTAAATGTACAAGTAATAAAAGGACTGAAAAAAAGTCTTAAATATAACAAAAAAGTGGAAAAATTCGAAAAAAATCTTTCCACTTTTTACTATTATCACGTATCATTAATGTGCAAATAAAAGGTTCTATAATATTTGGTGTTGATAGCTTACAAAAAGAAGCCATCAACACCTTTTAAATATGTATATAAAAAGGTCTTACACTGATATTTAGGCATATATCTATACTCATGTCTTATTCTTTTATACTTTTAATTATTCTCTAATGGACCAATTCATACATCATATAGGTATAGATACCCCTCCAATTATAAAACTTATTACAGTTAAAGCAAAAATAATTTTTTTCATATTTTTCATCCTTTATTGACTGATACAAAAATGTTTTATTGCACTCTTCCCCTTTTATTTCATTAGAATTTGATATGTTACAAAAACATATTACTTCATTTATTTTTAATTGTTAACTCATTTTTAAATAATTATCAATTCAATAGATAGTTTTGTTTATAAATTAATGTAATAGGGCATTTATCTATAAAAAACGGTCGCGTTGATAAACTTTTTAGTTTATCAACGCGACCTATAAGTCTATTTAATTAATTCATAGATAGCTTCTGCATAAATGGCTGTTGCTTTAAATAAATCATCTAAATCGATAAATTCATTTGCTTGATGCATAGTATCAATACTATGAGGGAACATTGCACCGTATGCTACTCCACGATCTAATAAGCGTCCATACGTTCCACCACCAATAGTTCTTTCACTACCTTTATGACCAGTATATTTTTCATAAACATCTAAAAGGACTTTAACCATTGGATCGTCAGCTGGAACATAATGTGGTGTTTGTGATTTTCCAGCTTCAATGTCAACCTGATAATCTGCTAGAGCAAGCGATAATTTTTCTTCTAATTGCTCTGCACTAACTCCTTTAGGATAGCGGAAATTCAACCAAATTGATCCTTTTTCACCATGTTTATATGTAAAGACACCAGGATTCATTGTTAACTCTCCCATAATATCATCATTATGGCTTAATCCTAAATACTCGCCATAATACTCACCATGTAAAGTGTCTTTAATAAGTGATAAATACATATTATCAGAATCTCTAAAATCATATTGGCTTAAAAAAACAGCTAAATATGTTCCGGCATTAATACCATTCATAGGCGCCATTCCATGAGATGCTTTTCCAACTACATCAATCACAAATGTTTCGTTTTCTTGTCTCACGGTAGCACTAACTGGATTTTCTTGTACGAAAACAGCCAAAGCCTCTTCAACTTCTTCCAAAGATACTGGTAACGATACAATAGCTCTTGCATCTTGTGGTACCATATTTTCACGTAAACCAGCCTCAAATGACAATAGTTTAGTGGCATGTTGTGTAACAGGACTGTTTTTATGAACTTTTAATGTTAAAATTCCTTTTTCTCCATTAATAATTGGGAAATCAGCATCTGGAGAAAAACCAAAATCTGGTTTTCGTTCAGTCGCTAAATATCTGTCCATACATTTCCAGCCACTTTCTTCATCTGTTCCAATAATTAATCGTAATGTTTTATTGACTGGTAAACCTAACTCTTTAATCATTTTAATTGCATAATAAGCTGCTACAGTAGGTCCTTTATCATCACTGGCACCACGAGCATATAAGCGATTGTCTTTTATAGTTGGCGTAAACGGATCTGTATCCCATCCTGTTCCAACCGGAACAACATCAACATGACCAAATACTCCCATTAATTCTTCACCTTGACCAAATTCAATGTGGCCTGCTAAATTTCCAACATTTTTTGTCTTAAATCCATCGCGCTCACCTATTTTTAAGAATGCTTCTAAAGCCTCTTTTGGCCCCGGTCCAACGGGTGCTTCATCACTTGCTAAATCATCACGTCTTACACTGTCAATACGTAATAAAGTATTCAAATCTTCTAGTAAATCTTGTTTTCTTTTTTCTACTTCTTTTATCCAATTTATTTGCATATTAGACTCCTCCTTATTTTAAGTATAACATAAATGCTACTGTACTTTCATGTATTTCAATCTAATTGAATAATGATATATCTTGTTTATCTGATATTTTTAAATATGTTACAAAAAATATTGCAATCCCTACAAAAGCAATAAGTAACATATACCCTGCCTCATACTGATTTTCTGTAATAATATATCCTGTCATTTTCTGCAATATAATAGCAGATACACTTCCCACTGTTGCCACTAAAGCTAAAGCACTTCCTTGAAGATGACTTGGTATTAGTTGTTTAACAATTTTTAGATTGGTCATAATAAAAATCATACCTAATGTGTGTTTAAATAATAATGTTGCAATAACTTTCATCCATACGTTAGGAACAAACGCATAAATTGAAAATTGAATAATTTCTAAGATGAGCATACTAAACAGTAAAGTTTTACTTTTTAGTTTATCCATAAATAAATGAGAAAACAGCACTAGAGGCAATTCAATTAGAACCGCTAAAGACACAATCGTAGATGTCACATGAATTGTTATACCATCCCTTATTAATACATTGGGAATATACGTTCCAGATACACTAATCGTACCATAAAATAACAAAACACTACATAGATAAATAATAAACTGCTTATGTGTAAATATATCTAAAAAATGAAACTGACAATCTGTCTTTTTAACTTGAATTGGATTGTCTAAATGAACCGCCCAAAAGCCAATTAAACACAAAAAAATTGCTAACATATATAATATATAGACAAAATCGGGATTAATGTAATAGTAAACAAATCCAACAACTTGTACACCTAAAGCATAACCTAATGTTCCCCAAACTCGTATACTCCCAAATCTAAATGGACTAGACATTGCCATAGCTTCAATAGCAGGATTGACTCCAAATAATAAAGCATATACAAAACTATATGCAATAGTAATTGTCCAAACATTTGTCATGAATATAAACAAAAAAGAGCCTATTATTGTACTTGCTAATAATAGCATATTCACATACTTCCCATTAAAACGATCATTCAAATATCCAATAATGGACTGGACACTTAATAAAGCACACAAACCAATTGCTAAAACACTTGCTATATCAACACTCGATAGCTGTTTATTTGTTAAATATACCGCAATTAATGATGAAAATAAAGCAAGCGACATGTAATAAAACACATACATCATGACATAACTTAAATAACTATTCTTAAATTTCATAATCTCCTCACAATGATATAAAATGAATAAAACGAGAGAGACTTCTCCCGCTTTATTCGGATACTACCATTCCAGATAAAATACCATTAATAAATTTCGCTGCTTTTTCATCATTAAAATGTTTTGCCAATTCAATTGCTTCATTAATTGCAACTTTTTTTGGCACGTCTTCATCAGAAACGTAAAACAATTCATAAACACCTACACGTAAAACAGCTAAATCTATTTTCGTGACTCTTGAAAAACTCCAATTTTCTAATTGTTCTTGAATTTTTTGATCAATGGCTAATTTATGTTGTTCTACACCTTCAACTATTGATTTTAAATAAGGAACATCATCTACACTGTAACATACATCCTCATCATCATGAAGATTTAGCACAGACTCTATTGCTTTACCATATCCTACTTCTTGGTTCATACTTAATTGAAAAAGAGTTTGAATAGCCTTTTCACGAATTTCTCTTCTTGTTAATTGTTTCTGTTTAGCCAAAATGTTCACCTATTTCTGTTACTAAGTCTGTAATATACACATTAATTTGGCTAATTGCAATATCACACATAAATAACACTTGTTCTTTTGCTTGTTTTTGAATTGTTTTGGCTACTTTTGTCACACTAGCTCCATAATATACAGACACAAAGACGTCTGCTTCAAAATGACCTTGTTCATTTACCTTTAAATGAACACCTTTAGGGGATAAAGCACGCTTAAACCATTCTCCACTCATGGATGTCATATTTCCTTGCACATGATGGACGCCTTTTACTTTAGAAGCGGCAATATTAATAATAAACTCAATCGCTTCTGGAGCGATTTCAACAGTACCAAAAACTGTATCTGCTTTCTTAGTCATATTTGATCTCCTTTATTGTGTTTATAAAATAATAAGTTCTTTGTTTGATTTCGTGACAATTTCAACGCTGTCGTGATGAACAAATAAATCATCTTCAATTCTCACACCACCAATACCCGGTAAATAAATTCCCGGTTCATTAGTTATGGCATATCCAGGTGCTAAAATTGCTTTTGAGGCTCTTGAAATCGCAGGGGCTTCGTGAATTTCTAACCCAATACCATGCCCAGTTGAATGGACAAAGTAATCACCATACCCACATTGTGTAATATAATCTCTAGCTATTTTATCCATATCTGAAGCTCTCATTCCTGCTTTAACACTCTCATTGACTAAACGTTGTGCTTCAAAAACAATATGATGAATCTCTTTCAATTGTGCATGGGTTGGATTTCCTAAAGATACAGTTCTTGTCATATCTGAAACATAACCATTATAATAGCAACCAAAATCAAACGTGATAAAGTCACCTTTTTCAATCAATTTATGACTAGCCACACCATGAGGCATAGCTGAACGATACCCACTTGCTACAATCGTATCAAACGATACTCCAGTTGCGCCTAATGAACGCATGTAAAAATCCATTTTGTTTGCCAATTCGATTTCACTCACACCAGGCTTAACTTCAGTCAGAATATATTCAAATGCTCTATCTGCAATTTGGCAAGCTTGGCGAATGGTATTCATCTCTTCTTCATCTTTAATCATGCGTAAATCTTCAATTATCCCTGTTGCAAAAACTAATTGTGCATCAACTAAATGTTTCAATGTATCATATTCACCAACAGGCATAGACGCATCTTCAATCCCTAATCTTTTTATCGACTCATCTGAAACAATTTTTTTCACTTCGTGTAAAATAGGACCAATATTTTGTACAATTGTAAAACCGGTACATTGTTTAGATGCCTGCTCTGTATATCTGGCATCAGTTACAAAATAAGCCCTTTTTTGTGTAATGACAGCTAATCCTGTTGTACCAGTAAAATGCGCTACATATCTTAAATTATACATATTTGTCACTAATAGAGCATCTAAGCCTTGCTCTACTAATTTTTTTTGGACGTTTTCTAATCTTGACATCTCTTTCACTCCCCACTTCTAAACTAGGTTAATTATAACAAATTTAGTTGAAATATACCATTTTAACACTATTTAATTTTTAAAACCAGCCATATTCTACAAAATGCTCTCCTTTCAAGTAATGCTCAATAGCAACACGTCTATCTGGAATAAGATTAGTAGGAAGATTTTCCAAATCAAAATAAGCTAGTTCACTTGTTTTGTTAGGCTCATTGATTACTGCTTCTCCTATAAAATTATTAATCTTAAAATAAGCATTATAATAAATCACACTGTCATAATAAGAATGTAATAAAATAGCAAATTCTAAATCTTTATGCTCTATATGAATCCCAATTTCTTCCTTAGCTTCACGTCTTAGTGCTGTTGTCATCTTTTCAAAAGGCTCTACATGACCACTAATAGCAACATCATATAGTCCATGAAATACACCACCCAAGCGTTTTTGAAGCAAAATTTGGTTATTTTCATTTATGATGATACCATAAACAGCTGAAGGTGTTTTAAATCGCATAATAAGACACTCCTTTCATTTAGGATAATTATTGCTAGACATTTTTCTATACTGTACCAATACAATCATAATCATCTCTAGTGAACAAATATTTAATTCATTTTAACTAGCTAAATGCACAAAACTACAAAAAATAAAATGCTTTTAAACAATTAGATTGATATAGTTTAATGAATACATAGCACATCATATTTTCTTAATTTTATTCCTTTATATTGTATCAATATTTACATGAATTATTGAGAAAATAGTTTATGATAGCAACACTTTGTCATAAAATATCTGTATACTATGACATCTATCCTCTTTTAATTGAACACATTACCTATTTTACAATAGGAAGTTTCAGACTATAATAACTGTACTCCTTATCCACAATAGTTTAAACAAACATCAACTAAGTCTACTCAAAATATCCACTCTCCATAATCTGAAAGAGATTATTTAACTTAAATACGAATACTTGATATTCTATCTAACCACTCATCAATCAACTTTTCTATGCAGTACAATATATTCTAATACTTCTTCATTTACTAACAATTTATTGTTCATTACACTTTAAAATACACGCCATTTTCATATCATTTTCAATCTAATACATTTTTAATCATTTTATATTTGACCATATTTATTATACACTAAATCCATAAGTAAAAACAAAACATTAAATAGTAACTCATTCAAGATATAAGTGATAAAAGCATATATATTTACTTTATTCCATTTAAAGATTGCCCACTATTCTTATATCAAACAAGTAAGGATCAGACATCATGTTGTGCTAGTATTCCTTTACAATCCCCCTTCTTTTCCTATCATATTTGATATTTACTTTTGAAAACATTCAGATTTTTCGCATTATATACAAAAACATTGTGTTGGTAAGCAAAACATTTATCAACACAATGTTTTTATAAATTGGATTAAATCGTTAGTTAATTACCACTATCATGCACCGAAAAATTAGCACAACTTGTCTATATCACACATAATGTTTCAAGAGAGCATTTTAACTAACTAACACTCTAATATTCCCTATAAATTACGCATTCATAGCTTTTAAATCTAGTATTCTTTGCTCAACTGTTTCTAATTGTATCTTGTAGTCCTCTCCTTTTTGACGTTCAGCTTCAATAACTTGTTGAGGTGCTTTAGCCACAAATCCTTGATTCGCCAATTTAGCGTCAACACGTAGCACTTCTTTTTCTAATTTTTCCTTTTCTTTCTCTAAACGTTTAATTTCATCAGCAACATTAATTAATCCTGCAAGTGGCAATATAATTTCTGCTCCTGATATAACAGAACTCATCACTTCTCCTCGAGGAAGCACACTTGTACTAATCGTTAATTCAGACGGATTACAAAAGCGAACAATATAGTCTTGATTAGCAAGTAATAAATCAGCTAATTGCTGTGTTCCTGTTTTAATAAACATAGGTACTTGTTTAGATAATGGTGTATTCACTTCATGGCGAATATTCCGCACACTACGAATAATCTCAATTAATTTATCCATACTTTCTAAAGCTGTTTCGTCGCTCAATGTTCCATCAACACTTGGATATTCTGCAACGACAATAGATTGGTTTGGATACATATTTTGCCAAATTTCTTCTGTAACAAATGGCATAATAGGATGCAATAGACGTAAAATATTATCTAAAACATATAATAAAATACTACGTGTTGTCTGTTTGGCACTATTATCTTGTCCATTCAAAATTTCTTTAGACATTTCAATATACCAATCACAAAAATCATCCCAAATAAAATTATACAGTTGTCTACCAGCTTCACCGAATTCAAATTTTTCAAATAATTGGCTGACTTGCTCAATCGTTTGATTTAAACGTGTTAAAATCCAACGATCTGCTAAAGTTTTTTGACCTGATAAATCAATGTTACCCATATCTATATCGCCAACGTTCATAAATACATAGCGGCTTGCATTCCAAATTTTATTAATGAAATTCCATGAAGCTTCAACTTTTTCATCAATATAACGGACATCTTGACCTGGAGCTGAACCGTTTAACAAGAACCAACGCAATGCATCTACTCCATATTGCTCAATAACGTCCATTGGGTCAATTCCATTTCCAAGAGATTTACTCATTTTCAACCCATTTTTATCACGAATTAGCCCATGAATTAATGCATTACTAAAAGGTTTTTGACCAGTAAATTCTAAACTTTGGAAAATCATACGGCTAACCCAAAATGGAATAATATCATATCCTGTAACTAATGTACTTGTTGGGAAATATCTATTGAAATCGGCACTATCTTTATCAGGCCAACCCATTGTTGAAAATGGCCATAACGCTGAACTAAACCATGTATCGAGTACATCTTCATCTTGTACCCAGTTTTCACTATCACTTGGCTCTTCCATACCAACATACATATCATTTGTTTCTTTGTGATACCATGCAGGGATTTGGTGTCCCCACCATAACTGACGAGAAATTACCCAATCATGTACATTTTCCATCCATGTTAAATATGTTTGTTCAAAACGTGGTGGATAAAACTCAACACGTTCTTGTGTTGCTTGTGCTTCAATTGCTTGCTTGGCTAAACTTTCCATTTTTACAAACCATTGTGTTGATAAACGTGGTTCTACAACAACACCTGTACGCTCTGAATGGCCAACACTATGCACAATAGGAACCATATCTTCTAATAATCCAGCTTCTTTTGCATCTTGAATAAATAACTTCCGTGCTTCGTAGCGATCTAAATTATGATATTTTTCTGGTACACGGTATGTACTTGCCATAGTCCCATCTAGGTTCATAATAATATCTTGTTTAATCTGATGGCGTAATCCGACTTCAAAATCATTAGGATCATGTGCAGGTGTAATTTTCACGCACCCAGAACCTTTTTCCATATCAACATACTCGTCAGCAATAACTGGAATTCTATATCCTGTTAGTGGTACTATAACATGTTGACCAATCAAATGCGTATAACGTTCATCTTCAGGATGCACCGCAATAGCACCATCTCCAAACATTGTTTCTGGGCGTGTTGTCATAATGGTTAAATAGTTTCCACTGTTATCATCAAACATATATTTAAAATAATGCTCATACCCTTGAATGTCTTTATGGATCACTTCAATATCTGATAAAGCTGTTTTTGCAGCTGGATCCCAGTTGATGATATATTCCCCACGATAAATAATTCCTTTTTCATACAAAGACACGAATACTTTGCGAACGGCTTGAGATAAGCCTTCGTCTAATGTAAAACGTTCACGGCTATAATCAACAGATATACCCATTTTTGCCCACTGTGAACGAATAGTCTGTGCATACTCCTCTTTCCATTCCCATGTTTTTTCAAGAAATTTCTCACGACCTAAATCATAACGTGATATGCCCTCACCACGTAGTTTTTCTTCTACTTTTGCTTGAGTAGCAATGCCAGCATGATCCATTCCTGGAAGCCATAATGTATCGTATCCTTGCATTCTCTTTTGACGAATAATTGCATCTTGCAATGTCACGTCCCAAGCGTGACCTAAGTGTAATTTTCCAGTTACATTTGGTGGTGGAATAACAATTGAATACGGTTTTGCATCTGGATTAGCATTTGGCTTAAACACACCCATTTCTATCCATTTTTCATACTTTCCTTGTTCTACCTCTTTTGAATTATATTTCGTTGACAATGTTGTCATAAGCATTTCCTCACATTCTTTGTATTTTCATTCTATATTTTATTCCACATTTATTAAACACGAGAATTCTCTTCCCACTCTTTTCTTAACAAACCATACTGATACCCATCATAATAACACCCATTCAAAACATAAACATCTCGGCAAATCCCCTCATAAATAAAGCCAAGTTTTTCGATAACTCGCTTACTTTGATGATTTAATGCATAATGAGATACTCCGATTTTATGAATATCCTTTAAAAGCATAAATGTCACATCAATTAATGCTCTAGCAGCCTCAACAACAATACCTTGTCCCCAGTAATCCGGATGGAGTGCATATCCTAACTCTAAAATATGTTCTTGGTTACCATAACGACGATTAAAATCGACTGACCCAATGACAATATTATTCTCTTTTAATGTAATGCCGTATCCACTTGGAATCGTTGATTCTTTTGTTTTTTTATGTAAAAAATTTATAAAATCAATACTATCTTGAACAGTCTTTGCAGGAATAAATCCCGCCGGATTGGCAACACATTCTAAATGAGCATAAGCAAAGATGTCTGTAGCATCGTCTACTGTTCTTTGTCTTAAAATTAAACGTTTTGTTTCAACAGTAGGCAACATATTATCTTTAAATTCATCTAATATTTTCATTGTTTACTCCTTTCCAAGTATCTTTTTTTAATTTTTAATAGTTATCAATGTAAAAATTATTGGAAAATCTAGGCACTAAACATGCAAATACCTCATATTAAATGTAATGATGAACATACAACTATCCTATATTGAATCTCTAACACTAGACAGCGACTGTTCCATATTAAATCTTTAATTAAAAAGTCATCCTATCAGCTATTGCTAATAGGACGACTTTGCCGTGTTACCACCTAAATTTATCTCTACTAAGATACTCTTTGTTGTTAACGAAGATACTCTCCGAATAAACTTACTTTTAGTTCAGTCTATTATCTCATAAGCTACCTTCATGCCTTTGATGTAGATGATTTCACCATACTCATCCTCTCTATAACACTCAAAAGCACTACTCCTCTTAATCACCGTAAACGCATTATACCATGCTTGATATGATTTTTCAAATTGAAATGTAGTCTTCATTATAGTCTTATACTTCATAAAAAAATCTATTAGCATGACAACTATTTTTTATCGTTATCCTCATAAGGTTTCCAGTTACAATAGTTACTCAATATATTTATCTATACTTGCTTAAACATTTTTTCAAACAAAAGCATAAAATTTTCTATACCATAACAAATTATCCAATATACCTTACTTGAAAGATTTAATAAATATATTATAAATGTCATAAAATTGTGAAATATGTCAAGTTCTCTTTATAACTATCTTACCAATCCAATAGCCTCATTCATTTTTACCAATGTAGCATTAGCTATCTCATTAGCACGTTTTGCACCTTCATTTAAAATACAATCTAATTCAGGTGAATGCAATAATTCATGATACCGTACTTGAATAGGTTCCAATACTGAAACAATAGCTTCTGCTAAATCAGATTTAAACGTCCCATATCCTGAGTGTTTATAAAGTTCCTCTAATTCGGCAATACTTTTCCCTGAAAAAGCAGAAAAAATGACAAGTAAATTAGACACACCCGGTTTATTTTCTTTATCATAATACACTAATCCTTCAGAATCAGTTACAGCACTTTTTATTTTTTTACGAATAACATTAGGCTCATCTAATAAAGACACAAAGGCTTTCGGATTACTATCTGATTTAGACATTTTTTTAGTAGGTTCTTGTAAACTCATAATTCTTGCTCCACTTTTTGCAATATAAGGTTCAGGCAAGACTAAAATATCCGTTCCTTTTCCATAACGTTTATTAAAACGAAGAATAAAATCACGTGTCAATTCAATATGTTGTTTTTGGTCCTCTCCAACAGGGACAATATGTGTATTATACAATGCAATATCACATGCCATTAACGGTGGATAACACAACAACCCTGCGGACACACTTTCTTGTTTTGCCGCTTTATCTTTATATTGGGTCATGCGCTCTAATTCTCCAATATTAATATTACATAATGCAATCCAAGCCGCTTGAGCATGTGCTGGAACTTCAGACTGAACAAATAAAGTTGCTTTTTGAGGATCAATCCCTAAAGCAATATATAAAGCTGCCAATGAGCGTGTCAATGCTTTTAGCTGTTGAGCATCCTGTTGAACTGTTATTGCATGCTGGTTTACAATACAATAAATACAATCATACTCATCTTGTAATTCTGCAAAATTTTTCATTGCACCAATATAATTTCCAATAGTTGGAATGCCACTAGGTTGTACACCTGAAAAAATTCTTTTTTTCATCGTTTTTGCTCCATTCTTTTTTCTAAACTTTATTTATACATAGCTAAAATCAAACAACGTCTCAACTTGTTGAAACTCTTATAGTCTTTTCAATATAGTATAAATTTTTTTATGTATTTTATTTTTATGTCAAACAAGTATAATATATAATCTATATAAATTTTCATTATCAAGCACTCTTAACTACTCATACAACTCATATTTAAGATACTAATATTTTATTTATACCAAACGTTTATTACTGAAAAGTATATCATATATTCTTGTTATATCAAGTCCAATTTGACTTCCTCTATTTGTTGGCTTTGCAGATTAGAAATAGACACACCCATTAAGCGAATATTTTTATCCAAATGACCATAATCTTCCCAAAGTCCCATTGCCACACCAAATAAATCTTGATCACTACAAATCATTTCAGGAACTTTATGCTGACGTGTTACTGTTTCAAAATCTGTATACCTAACTTTTAGAGTCACAGTATTACCTTTAAGTCCAAATTTTTGTAAAGATTTTCCTAAAGTTTGTGTTAAATATCTAATGGCAATTTGCACTTCTTGACTTGTTGCTAATTCTGGAAAAAATGTATTTTCACGTCCAAGGGATTTCCTTTTTCTTTCAGCTTTCACTAAACTATTGTCAATTCCTCTTACTCGTTGCAATAACAAAAATCCTAATTTTCCAAAACGGTTTACCAATTCTCTTGAATCTACTTTTAAAATATCTTTTCCTTTATAAATACCATACGCATGCAATTTACTTACTGATTTCTTTCCTACACCGTAAAATTTTTCAATAGGTAAATGTTCTAAAAAGTCTATTGCCTCATCTGGTGTAATAGTTGTTAATCCAGATGGTTTTTGGAAATCACTTGCAATTTTTGCTAAAAATTTATTATACGATACCCCAGCTGAACAACTTAACTGTAGCTCTTTCCAAATATCTCGTTGAATACATTTAGCAACGTATATTGCACTCTTATAACCCATTTTATTATGTGTCACGTCTAAATAAGCCTCATCTAATGACATAAACTCAATAATATCTGTGTAACGCTTAAAAATATGACGAATTTGGTTTGAAATATCACGATAATAAGCTAAACGTGGAACAATAAAAATCCCTTTTGGACATAATTCATAGGCTTTTTTCGCACTCATAGCTGAATGAATACCGAATACTCGTGCCTCATAACTACATGTTGACACAACACCACGCCCTTTAGTTTTTAAAGGATGGTGTGCCATAATCACAGGCTTTCCTTTCAAATTCGGGTTATCTCTAATTTCTATTGCAGCAAAAAAAGCATCCATATCAATATGGATAATTTTACGAGATGTATGATATTGTAAATAATCAAATGTTAAAATGCCAAACTCCATATCATCTAACCTTTACTCTTAATACCTTTATCATATCATTTGTTTACTTTTTGTCAACTTTTTTGCAAAATTTTTTATTAAACTATAAAAATATCAGCTACTTATATCGTTATACCACATAAAGCAATACGCTTATTAGATACCTAATAAGCGTGTGTGACTATGCATCTTGCAATAATTCAAAAATTTCAATTGCAACTAAATCAATATCATCAAATTGGTAAGATTGGTTAGACCCACTCTCCTCCAATTCAAAATTTCCACTTTGGAAATCATAGCGAACAATACATTTTTCAACACCATCTTTTTCAAAACGGCGTACTTCTACTTCATTTGTTTCTTCTTTCATCGCTTCTAAACGGCGAATAATCGCTACTAATTGTGATGGTTTCATTTTTTCATTCACTCCTTGTCCATTAAACCATAATCAATTGATTACGAATTAATCATATTTTAACAGAAAATAAAATGAATAGATACCATTTTATATTATTTTTATTAAACTTTGTGTACCACAATCTCCAAAACCTGCTTCAACAAGCTCTTTATATAAGGCTGCAGCCGTTTGTGTTCCCGGTAAATTCAGTCCCATTTTTTCTGCTTCATCTAAAGCAATACGCAAATCTTTTAAAAAATGCTTAGCATAAAAACCTGGAGAATAATCATCTACCAATACTCTAGGAGCATAATTAGATAACGACCAATTTGCTCCACTGCCTGCACTAACCGTTTCTATAACAGAAGCCACATCTAGTCCAGCAGCTTTAGCATAGACTAATAATTCAGTCATTCCTGTCATTGTTCCAGCAATCATAATTTGATTTGCCATTTTAGTATGTTGCCCTGCTCCAGCTCCGCCTTGCCATTTTACTTTACTTGAAAAAATTGACAATAGTGGAGAAATAGCATCAAAAATCTCTTTATGGCACCCAACCATTGTCGTTAGTGTTCCATTTTTTGCTCCAATATCCCCACCAGAAACAGGTGCATCACAAGCATAAGACTTATGCTCCAGAGCATGCTTTGCTATACGCTTAGCTAAAGAGGGTGTACTTGTTGTCAAATCAATCATTATTTTACCCTGAATAGATGCTGAAAAAATACCATATTCACCAAAATAAACGTCTTCAACATCACTAGGATACCCTACCATAGTCATGACAATATCACTCGTTGCAGTTAATAAAGCTGGAGAATTTTCCCACTTAGCTCCTAGTTGTAGTACATCTTGTGCTTTATTTTTTGTTCGTGTATAAACTGATACCTCATATCCTGCTTGTAATAAATGTTTGACAATAGAGCTCCCCATAACTCCAACACCAATAAAACCTATTTTTTGCATACTTTCCACTCCTTAAACGTCTATAATAAACATTAGTATACATCTTAAACACTATTTAAACAAAATATTTATAATTCTTTTCTAACAAAGTGATTAGGTTCCACTTCAATCCATTCGAAAGTTTCACTTAATTGAATAGAGATATCTTGAGTAAATAAACGATTTTGTAATTGTAGTCTTGCTTGAGTCGGATTGATTTCTAAAGATGCTTGTAGCAATTTTTTCGTATACTCATGTTGAGGATTAGAAAATAATTGATGTGTTGGTGCCAATTCAATTAAATGCCCTTGATACATTACCGCAATGCGATCACATAAATGTTTAACTACTGCCAAATTGTGAGAAATAAATAAGTAGGATAATGATAATTCTTTCTTTAATTGATTTAACAAGTCAATAATTTGTGCTTGAATAGACACATCTAAAGCCGACGTTGGTTCATCACATACAATAAAATGTGGCAATGAAACGACTGCACGGGCAATCCCTATTCTTTGCCGCTGTCCACCACTAAAATGTTGAGGTAATTTATAGACATCATCACCCATAATGCCTACTCTTGCCAACATATCAATGGCTTTATTTTGGGCTAACATTTTGTCATCTATATGGCGTAAAGGTTCCATAACTAATTCTAAAGCACTCATTTTAGGATTTAATGCTGAATAAGGATCTTGAAAAATAATTTGACGTTTTAATGGAATTTCTTCTTTTTTATCATTATGCATAGGATAAATATGCATCTTGCCCTCGCTCATTTGTTCAAATCCTAAAATAATTTTTCCAAGTGTCGATTTCCCACTCCCTGACTCACCTACTAAACCTAAAGTTTCCCCTGAAAAAATGGAAAGATTAATATGATTTAATGCACGTGTTGTATGCTTAACACCTTTATAATCTTTTTTATGATAGACTTTGCTAACATCAGTTAACGTGAGTAATGGTTTCATCATTTCCCTCCATTCTGAGCTTGTGTGTATCACTTAAATGAACAAGTTCACCTTTCTGGGATGAAATAGGCACTTGTGACTGGCTCATATCAAATTTTGCTAAAGATAATAATTTTTGAGTGTATGGATGACTAGCATGTTCAAAAATATCTAAAACTGTTCCTTCTTCAACAACTTGTCCTTGGTACATCACAATAACATAATCACACATACTAGCAATAACGCCAAAATCATGGCTAACTAATACAACGCTTAGTTCCATCTCCTGTTTTAACTGTGCAATTAAAGATAAAATTTGTAATTGAATAGTCACATCAAGAGCAGTTGTTGGCTCATCGGCAATCAGTACTTCTGGTTGTGATAATAAAGCCATTGCAATCATTACTCTTTGCCGCATACCACCAGACAACTCAAATGGAAATTGTTCCATTCTCAATTTTGCTTGTGTAATACCTACTTTTTCTAACATCTGTATAGCAGATTGATATGCTTCTTTTTTAGACATTCCATGATAACGTTGACTAATCTCTATTAAATGGTAACCTATCGTTCGTAATGGGTTAAGCGATGTCATAGGATCTTGAAAAATCATAGAAATAGGAAGACTTTCCTTACTATTGACTGGTCGACCATGACATGTAAACTCTGATTTAGACATACTTAAATTATTTGGTAAAATGCCCATGATACTCTTCATTGTTAAACTTTTTCCACTCCCAGACTCACCAACAATACCAACAACAGATCCTTTAGGAATGGCTAAAGACACATCATTAACCAGTATACGATTAGTTTTTTTTGATTTAATCGTTAAATTTTTTAGCACAATACTCATCTCATTTGTCATACGCTTCCTCCAATGTTTCCTTTAACGCATCTCCTAAATTATTGAATGCATAAATAGTCAATGCAATAAATAAACCAGGAATAATTGCCATGTATGGTGCTCTTTGTAAACTACTTTGAGCATTTTGCAATAAACTGCCCCAGGATGCCATAGGTTGTTGTATTCCCATTCCTAAAAAACTAAGTGCTGATTCTGTCATAATAGCACCAGACATACTTGTTGTTGCGGCAACTAACATTGTAGGAACAATAAATGGAAAAATATGTTTTTTAATAATAAACAACGGTTTTTCCCCTATAAATTTAGCGTAATACACATATTCACGCTCCTTAATAGCCATCGTTTCTGCTCGCATTAAACGTGCAGCATTCATCCAAGAAAAACCACCTATCACAATAATAATAGTGCTTAATCCCGGTTTGAAAAAGACACTTAAAACAATAACAAGCACAAGCCAAGGAATTGAAGATAACACATCTAATACACGCATTAATATAGCATCAATCAATCCTCCAAAATATCCAGAAACAACGCCAATAACAACTCCTATCGTTGTCGCTGTTATCATAGATAACACACCAACTAATAAAGAAATTCTCCCACCATACAAGACACGAATAAAATAATCTCTTCCTACTTCATCTGTACCAAATAAATACTGTAAACTAGGTCCTTTAGATAGTTGAGATACATTCGTCTTTGTCGGATCAATAGGTAATATTGGAGCAATTAATGCTAAACCAACAACTAAAACAATAAATAGAAAAGAAAATGTATATAATGGCGATGAAAAAATCACTCGCTTAAATTTTTTTAAAAAGACCATAGTTATCTCCCTTCTCTTCTAATCCGTGGATCAACAATAAAATATAGAATATCTGCTAATAAATTTCCTAAAATAACCAATGTAGAGGATAAAAGCATGACCGCCATAATAACAGGATAATCTAATCCTCTTGTTGCTGTCATTAAATAAGGTCCTACACCCGGCCAAGAAAAAACCGTTTCTGTAATAATGGCACCAGTTACCATCATAGGCAATGCTAGTCCTAATTGTGTCACAACTGGAATCATTACATGACGACTAATATGTTTTGCAAATATTGTAAATTTGGACGCTTGATAAGCTTTTTGCACACTCACATAATCTTGAGTAAGTTGTTGCATAGCTGAAGCTCTGACATAACGTAATAACCTTGGAAAAAAATTAACCGTCAATGTTAAATATGGCATAACAAAATGAGATAGAAAATTTCCAAAGGTTCTCTCCTGTCCAACGGTGTACATGCCTACAATTTCAAATATATTTAATTGGTACCCTAAAATATAAATCAAAATCATGGCAAACCAAAAGGTCGGAATGGCAATACCAAAAGAAGCGATACCATCTATTAATTTATCAATCCATGTCCCTTTATAAGCAGAAGCAACTAATCCTAAAATAATCGCTAATAAAATAGCCGTTAAATAAGCCGGAATAACAAGAATCATTGTATTAGGAATTCTTGTTAATAATTCAGGTAAAACACTTTGTTGAGTCACTAATGATTTTCCAAAATTTCCTGCCACAATATTTTGCAGCCACGCAAAATATTGCACTAAAAATGGTTGATTTAATCCACTTTTCTCACGTAATAAGTCGATTTGCTCTTGTGTCATATTTGGTGTAGTCATAGAATCCACCACATCAAAGGGAGCAATGTAAATTAAAGAAAATACAATAAACGAAATGAGTAACAACATTGGAATAACTTGTAAAATGCGTTTAATAATATATTTAAGCATAGTTCCTCCTTTTCTAGCGTATTGACATAAAAGCTGTGTGCAAGCACACAGCTTTTACAGTCCTACTTAATAATTAATTTAGACATATCTTCAAGAGTATATATAGGGATTAAACCTGCTTTTTCAACATTACCAATACGATTATTGACAACTAGCACTCTACGATTATCCACAATCGGATAAATGATTGCATTATCCACAATAGTTTGTTGTAATGTATTATAAATTTCTTTACGTTTTGCTGGATCTAATTCCGTTGCACCATCTTGGAAAAGTTTAGCAACTTCTTGGCTATCAAATTGGAAATAATTTGAACGTTGACCTGGTGCAAATAAAACAGAATATAAGTCTGGATCATTTCCCATAATATATCCACCTAAAAATAGATGATACTGTGTAGATCCTTTTTTACGTAATTCAGTAAATAAAGCTGTTCCATCTCCGCCAGCTAATTCAACTGTAATCCCAACTTGCTGTAATTGTTGTTGAATTAATGTTGCCTGCAATGTTTGTGCAGCATCACTTGCAGAATAACCTAAACGTAAAGTTAAGTTAGTTACACCAGCTTCAGCTAATAATGCTTTAGATTTTTCAACATTTGTTTCATATTTTTCAACATCATTTGTCACAAAAGGATTATTTGGTGGCAAAATAGAATATGGATTAGTGTAGTATTCTGTACTTAAATATGCTGCTTTATTCATATCGTCTTTATTCAATGCATATAAAATAGCTTGACGAACTCGTTTGTCACTTAACTCAGTTGTTTTTGTATTTAACCCCATGTATCCAATACGGTTTTCACTATATGCATAAGGAGTTACTTGACTTCCTAATTCAGAAATATCACTTGGTAAAACAACAGCTGCATCAATTTCACCTTTTTGTAAGGCTAATTTTGCAGTGTCTGTACTGTTAATAATACGCAACACTACTGTATTAATAGCAGCTTTTCCACCATAATAATGTTCATTAGCTTCAAATTGGAAATATTCTCCACGAACATGCTCTTTTAATTTATAAGGACCTGTTCCAACTGGAGTAATGCCTAAATCAGATACAGAAAAATCTTTTACATCTTTATAAATATGTTTTGGCATAATATAAATTTCTGTTGCAACATTTTCTAAAGCTGCTGCACTGACAGTTGGTAAGCGAAATTCGACTGTGTAATCATCAACTTTTACTACTTGAATAGCTTCATCGCCAATCCACATACTTTTTGCGTTACCATTTTCTTTTTTAGCTTTTTGCTCGTATGTAAACACCACATCATCTGCTGTAAATGCTTGTCCATCTGACCATTTAACATCTTGACGTAAATGAACAGTTAACACTAATCCATCTTGTGATGTTTCAATACTTTTAGCTAATTCAAATTTTTGACTTCCATCGCCTTCAATACGAATTAACGGAGAAAAAATCATATTTGTAATTGTTAATCCCCATCTATCACTTGTTGTAATAGGATTAGTAGATGATGGTTCTCCAGAAATGGCATAAGTAAATACTGAATTACTTTGTGCTTTTGATGATGTTTCTTGCGTAGTATTAGAAGAAGGTGTTGAGCAAGCTGCCAATGCCAATACCACTACAGATAATACCCCAATAAACCAATTTCTCTTTTTCATACATGTCTCCTTTTCCATACTTATATAGTATTTTGTTTTAAAAATTCTTGGCATTCTGCTAAAACACTTTTTACGTGATGAATATGTTTGGCCAATTCTTGTTCCCCTTCTGGGGTTAATTTAATGCAGACTCCTCTTTTATCTTTTGGACAATTTCCTCTGATAATTCCGCTATGCTCTTTTTTTTCCATTCTGGAAATGAGTCTTGACATAGCACTTTGTGTTAAATGAACTTTTTCTTGTAAGTCAAAAATTCTCATTGAGCGTTGTGGCTCTTGACTTAGAAAATACAAAACGTAAAATTCATTTAACGTTAACTCAGAAACCTCTTTTAGTTTCTTTTCTAAATTATGTTCAATTTCTTTTTGTTGTAAGCTGATAGATAACCATTTATTAATACAATCAACTTGATTCACAAAACCACCACACTCTCCCATTAATTTTCATGCATGTACATACATTTATATTTCTAAAAATACATGCATGAACATGCATTTATAATACTACTATCCTCTCATTTTGTCAAGATTAAAAATTTATGATTTTTATAATATATCAATCGAATGTGATAATGTCTTAAAGTAATCGAATGACAAAATGTCCCAAAATGATAAACTAGAGATATGAAAAGGATAGAATTAACAGTGAATGAAATAAAAAAATATAACGTCATCAAAGCCGTTCATCATGGCAAAAAAACAAAACAACGTGCCTGTGTTGAATTAACATTATCATTAAGACAAATTAACCGACTACTTCACAATTATGTTCAATTGGGTAAGTCAGCTTTTTCTCATAAAAATAAAAAACGCTCTCCAAAGCATAGTCTACCTGAATCTACTAAAACTTTTATTGTAGAATTATACCAATCATTTACCAATTTAAAACCTAATGTTGTTCATTTTACTGAAATTTTAAAACAAGAACATGGCATCAATTTAACAGATACAACTGTTCGTACCATTCTCTATAACCATGGGATGATTTCTCCCAAAACACATCGTAAAACAGTAAAACGACTAAAACAACAGAAAAAAGTAGCACAACAGGTGAGACATGAATTGTCTATAAACTTACCCCGTTCTTGTGAGTTTCTAGCAGATAGTGACACTATCCACCCTAGTCGTCCGAGAAAAAAATATTGCGGCGAACTGATACAAATGGACGCTAGTCAATTCAGATGGTTTGGTCAAACTGTCTCTCATCTTCATGTTGCCATTGATGATGCTTCTGGTAATATTGTTGGTGCCTATTTTGCCCCACAAGAAACGCTGAAAGGCTATTATCAGGTGTTACATCAGATATTAACCAATTATGGTATTCCTGCTGCTTTTTTAACGGATAGACGAACGGTATTTGATTATCAAAGGAAAGGGACTCAACAGCTTCAAGACGATAC
>NZ_SPPB01000090.1 GCF_004570605.1 Granulicatella sp. WM01
ACGAGGGACTAATGAAAATCACAATGGTTTAATTCGAGAATTTTTACCAAAGGGAAAATCATTTAATTTAGTACCTATTCAAATGATAACAACTATACAAAATGCGTTAAATAATAGACCTAGACGTATACTAGACTATGATACACCTCATACTATGTTTAATCGTTTGTGTGCAACGACATAAACTATAACAGAATAGGTGTAACCGTAAAGGCTCGCTACGCTAATACCTTGACCGTTACACCTATTCCATTACAAAACAACTATGTCGCACACAGACATAGACTGTGACTTTAGTATTTTTCATGTACTGTTGCACTTGGCTTTACAATTCGAGTCATAAAAATATTTAAACAGTCATACCTCCTTATGTTAATACAAGGAGGTATGACTGTTTTATTTATCTTGTCTAAAACTATTATGATACTGTGATTTATTAGAAGATTTTTTATTTGTGTTGAGATATGCCTAACTGGCTATGGTACGTTTGAAATGTGTGCATAATTAAGAAACATATATAGCATATTATTGAATAAACTGATACAAAAAATTTATATAAATAGGCATTAATTTGAGAGAGTGCATAGTGTTTGTTTATTACTTGTGATATCATGATTTTATTGGCACTAAAAGATGAGATTGAGTTGTCAGTTAAAGTAATAACATATATGATAAAGATTTTATCTTATGCATAAATTTTGCAATAGTTAGACTCAAAAGAGGAAATCTTTTTTAGAGGTTCCCTCTTTTGAGTCATTTTACCTTATTTAGATGACATGAGGTTTTGTACTATACTAATGTTTTCTTGAGTTAGAGCCTCAATGTATTTTTGATAAAATATATGTTGAATAGTTGTATAAGCAGCAGGTTTAGTATATAGAGCAATACTATAATAAAGTTGTCCATAAGCATTGACTTGTAAACCAATATGTTCAGCGTCCTTAACAATATCTGGAAATTGCGCTATGTTATGCTGATTGACAGTGTTGATGATGTGGATAATTTTAGGTAAATCACTTTGATTTTTGATGTATAATTGAATAAGAACACGACGAGTTCCTTTAGAAAGGTTGTTGACTGCTGAAATATCTTTATTGCGTAAATAATAAAGTGAGCCATCGTAACCAATCAACGTTGTAATACGTAGTCCAATAGATTTAACTTTTCCTTCAATCCCCGAAATGACAACCGCATCATTGACGTCAAATTGATGTTCAATTAAAATAAAAATACCGTTGACTAAATCGTTAATAAACCCTTGAGCACCTAGTCCAATGACAAGTCCAGCTATTCCAGCACCAGCAATTAGTGTTGCCATAGGAAATCCAAGAATAGATAGTGCTGCGTATCCTATAAAAAAGTAGAGAACATAATGTAGCCCACTCATAAATAATTTGTACAATGTTTCTGTTCTTGGATCAACTAATTTAGATGATGTACGGCGTTCCTTATAGATTTTTTTAATGGATTTTACTAGAATTTTCTCAATAAAAAGATAAATACAAAAAAGAATAATTAAAGAAACTCCTTTGTCTATCACTTGAGAAATGAATTTATCAAATATTTCTTTCATAAACGTACCTCCGTAGTTATGTCATCTTATTATACCAAATTTATGAGAGTCGGTGAAATAAAATTTTTAGCATTAATCAATAATAGTATAGTCTTGTTAGAAAAATGCATTGTTTTGTTTGAATGATATGCAATGAATAGGAAATAACTAATTTTGGTTTGTTTACATTTTTGATAACATGATTTTAGGAAAAGATATTAGTTTTTTACTGAACATATAGTATATAAGAAAAAAGCGTTTTTATGGTAGGTAATTTATAAGAATTTTACATGAAATACTTGAATGTCAGAGCGGAAAAAGGTAGAATAAGTGTTAAGGTGAAATGGTAAGGAGAATTGATATGAAAATAGCAATGTTTACAGATACATATTTTCCGCAAGTGAGTGGAGTAGCAACGTCAATTAAAGTGTTGTCAGATGAATTAAGACGACAAGGACATGATGTGACTATTTTTACGACTACAGACCCTCATGCAGATGTTATGGAAGATGAGGATATTGTGCGTATATCAAGTATTCCATTTATGTTTTTTACGGATAGACGTGTTGTTATTGGCGGAATGAATAAAGCGTATCGAATTGCTAAACAAAAACAATTTGACATCGTTCATACACATACTGAATTTGGTATGGGATTGATTGGAAAATATGTTGCTTATCGTTTGAAAATTCCAATTATTCATACGTATCATACGATGTATGAAAAATATTTACATTACATTGCGAACGGAAAAATTATTAGACCTTCGCATGTTAAAGCTATTTCACATTATTTTTGTAATCACACATCTGGGGTTATTGCTCCAGGTAAACAGATGGCAGATATTTTGTTCAATTATAATATTACAACAGAAATTAGAGTAATTCCTACGGGTGTGCCTATTCCTGAAAAAGATGAACATATCCGTTTACAAAAGAGATTGGAATGGCATTTAGAAGATAATCTTGTTTTATTGTCGCTATCCCGTTTAGCTAAAGAAAAAAGTTTGGATAAACTAATTTTAGCGTTGCCAGAAGTATTATTGGCTTATCCAGATGCAAAATTAGTCTTTGTTGGGGCTGGTCCTGCACGTAAGGAATTAGAAGATTTAGTGAATAACATGGCACTTCAAGAGCATGTTTTGTTTATCGGTGAGATACCTAATGACTTGGTGTATCAGTATTACCAAATGGCAGATGTATATGTCAATGCCTCGGAAACAGAAACACAAGGGCTGACTTATTTAGAAGCCTTAGTCAATGGACTACCTGTTATTGCTAAGAAAAATGATTATTTATCAGCTATTATTAAAGATAAATCTTTAGGAGATCTATTTGAGAATAGTTCTTTATTAGCGAAAACAATTATTGACTATATTCCAATTTTAAAAGAGCGTCAAAAATTGTCGCAAGAAGAGTTCAACACCTTATTGTACAGTGTATCATCTGAAGAGTTTAGTGATAATGTTTTAGCGTTCTATCATGATGTGATTAATCAAAACAAAACAAATTTAACAAATCCTAAAAAAAGCATTTTAAATAAATTATACTTTAGTAACTGGGATAGGTTAAAATAAAGTGGTGATAAAGTGGTTAAAACAAATGCCATTCGTTTATTAGACAAACAAAAAATTGCCTATCGTTTATATGAGTATGAGTGGAATGAGGATAAACATCATTCGCCACTATTACAACATAGTGAATTATCTAAGCGTGTGTATAAGACAATTTTGGTTATAGGGAAATCGCAATGTATTTATGTGTGCCTTATTCCAATATGGCAGAATATAGATTTCAAAAAAGTGGCACATTTAACTCAGGAGAAAAGCGTATCTTTATTACCTTTAGATGATTTAGAAAAGAAAACAGGCTATATCCGTGGTGGTTGCTCTCCAATTGGAATGAAAAAACAGTACACTACATT
Organism: Granulicatella sp. WM01; assembly: GCF_004570605.1. GTDB lineage: Bacteria > Bacillota > Bacilli > Lactobacillales > Aerococcaceae > WM01. Next base: position 3,476 of record NZ_SPPB01000090.1, read on the forward strand.
TATAGATAAATCCGTTAATACATCGGATACACTCATTATTTCAGGTGGAAAAAGAGGCGTACAAATTGAACTTTCTAGACAAGCATTATTAAGATTAACACAAGCAAAAATTGAATCGTTAGTTGATTAATTAAGCAGGTTTTCACCTGTTTTATACGCAGCAATGGCGGAATGGCAGACGCGCCATCTTGAGGGGGTGGTGAGAATTTTCTCGTGTGGGTTCAAGTCCCATTTGCTGCATTGTTCAAAAGGCTCTATAAAGCCTTTTTTTACTTTAGTCAGCACATTATGTTGCGAGGAAATGAGCTATTGACTTCCTTTTATGAGAGTAAAGAAAATAAGAGTGTTCACTATAGATAACTTATCAACTTATGATAAAATAGACAAAATAGTGAAGATATGGAATGTATAAAAGGAATTATGATAGAGGAGCATGTAGAGTATGATAAAAGAGATAAATAATGAGCATTGGGGAGCGTTTGAAGCATTATTCAAAACACACTTTGAACAAACAACACAGCTATATCCAAATGATATATGGTATAGAGCAATGTTTGATTATATGTATTGGAAAAAGCAGGAGCATATTATTGATATTTTTGGAGCATATCATGCTCACACCCTTATTGGTTTTATCCAAGTACAAGTAGATACACCTCTTAGTGATTGGTGTCAAAGAATAGGATATGGGTTTATTCGTGAACTATATGTTCATCCAAATCATCGCTTGCAAAGTTATGGACAATTATTAGTACAACATGTTGAGAGAAAATTCCATACTAAACAAGTTCCCGCTATTTATTTAACAACAGAAAAGAATAATCTTTTTTGGCAGAAAATGGGATATTATGAAAAAGGTATTTGTGATGAAAATGGTTTAATAATTTGTGAAAAAGAATGTGTATATGAATAAAAAAGATATTTAGCCATATTTGAAAAAGTGTCTACATCTCAATAATAGAAATCATGCAATCAATTGTTATAAACAAGAGCGTAGAAAAAATTAGCAAGTATTAAGTGTTAATTTATAGAATATCCTTAGAAAAGTCTGTGTGAAATGCTCTTCTAAATGGTAGATTTAAATAGATAAAAATAATGATGTGTAGCTTAAGAATAGAGTGGGAAATATTAGCATAAACAACATGGTAGTATATGAACTATAGAATTGAACAGAGAGTGATATATTGAATAAGAACAAATTCATTAAATAGTAAGATGATGCTTTAATTTTTTAAAGAATAGTTAAAAAGTTTATATTACAAAAAAGGTTTTAAATGAAGGGATGTCGTCAAACTATGTTGGTTAAAAATTTTTCTAAGTTATATAAAAATAATCGGGTGTACAATAAATCGTGTTGGTGAACAAAAAAGTTCGCCAACACGATTATTTTTTATATAAAAAAGTGAAGCAAACCAGTAAACTATAAGTTGAGACAAAATAGTAAAGAGGTGCTTCACATGGATAAGAATACCAGAAAATTATTGAAATTGGAAGAAGAATTTGAATTTCCAGAAAATTGGCTAACTCAAGACGTGCAACATCATATTAAATATCATATTAT
>NZ_SPPB01000091.1 GCF_004570605.1 Granulicatella sp. WM01
GTTTAAATATTTTACATATTTACGAACTCGAGTATTTTTAGTGCAAGAAAAATTATTTAAACCATCTTAATATGGGCTGAAAAGTCTATCAAATCAGTATGCTTATTGTCAAGGCACGCTCACGCTATAAACCTTGACAACTGCATACCGATTCGAAAAGAAACAATTAGCCCTATTAAGAAAAAACAACTTAATATTTGCTGGAATTTTTACTTACCAACATAATTTGACGAAGAGCCTGAAAAATTTAATGTATTACACACGTGAATGCGTGTAGTTATCTATGTATTTTGTAAGCGTATTATATCGTTATATACAAAGGAATATATGTATGAAAAATAAGGTGAGATTATTTGCAAAATTATACAAAAGACGTTAAAATTATACAATAATAAAGAAGGGAGATGAGTTTTTGTGTTAAAAGAACTTATGATAGTTACAAAAGTATTAAAAAAATCAAGCGTATTTTTAGGTGGTGTAGCTTTTGGAAGTGCTGGATTAAAATTATTAGCTAGTCGAGATGCTAAAAAAGTATATGCTAAAGTTTTAGCGACATCATATAAAATGAAAGATGGTTTAGATGCTACAGTATCTTGTGTGAAACAACATGCAGATGATGTGTTACAAGATGCAAAATATATGTATGAACAAGAGAAGAAAGATACGCAATTATTGGATATAAAGGAGAAGTAGTGTGAAATTTGAGATTGTACATTATGGGTATTGTCATGTGCGTGTCAAAGCACCTTTTTGTGTAACTTTAGATGTTCAAGAGTATTTACGCTCACTTTTATTAAATTGTCCTATGGTTAAAAGCATCCGTTTCTATATGGATGAAAAACATTTTTCATTGGTTGTTCATGACGGGGTTTCTGTACAAGAAGGTGCAGAAGCCTTCTTTGGACTGGTGAAAAAAGAAACCATTCATGAGTTATTGACCTTACCTATTCGCAAAATAGATACACCGTATTCCATCATATCTAATCAAGTATTGAAACATGTGATATTTAATAGTGTGATGCCATTTTCTGTACGTTACTTAAAAACATTATACCAAGCATGGAAATATATTATTTTAGCTAAACGTGCTCTAAAACAAAAGCAATTAAATATGGATGTCCTTGATTCAACAGCTATTTTGATTTCCTTATTGATGAATCAATCTCGTACAGCAAGCAGTATGATGCTTATGTTAGGCTTAGGAGAAACTTTAGATGCTTGGAGCATGAAACAATCTATTGATGATTTAGAGCAACATTTAAACGCTAAAGATGATGATGTTTGGGTTATTAAAGATCAGACAAGAGTATGTATAAAAAGTTCTCAAGTTCAAGTAGACGATATTATTGTTATATCAGAAGGAAATGATATTTTATTTGATGGCATTGTTGCTCATGGAGAGGGCAGTGTAAATGAAAGTTCATTAACCGGAGAAAATTTTCCCATTGATAAAATAGCAGGAGATCCTGTCTTTTCTAATACGGTTTTAGAAAATGGAGAATTGCATATTCGTGTGTTAAATAATCAAAGAAACGCTAGAATTCATCAGCTTATTCAATTTATAAAAGAGGCTGAAAAGCAAAAAATAACTACACCAAGCCAATTTATTCAATTGGCAGATAGAGTGGTTAAATATAATTTTTTAGGTGCAGCATTTATGTATGCTCTGACACGCTCCTTTACTAAGGCTATTTCATTTCTAGTTGTTGATTTCTCTTGTGCATTAAAAATTTCAACACCTATTGCTTATTTAGCGACAGTTAAACGTGCTTTAGATAAGCATATTGTTGTGAAACGTTCAGATATTTTTGATACGTATGCAAAAATAGATACCATTTTATTGGATAAAACAGGAACAATTACGACCAGTCATCCAATAGTAGAAAAAGTTATTCCATTTAATCACTATACCCAAGACGAAGTCATTCGTATTAGTGCGTGTTTGGAAGAGCATATTCATCATCCAATTGCAAATGCTATTGTCAATAAAGCTGATGAGGCAGGAATTGTGCATGAAGAAATGCATGGTCAGTTAAATTATATTGCAAGTAAAGGCATTAAATCGTCTATTGATGGTTATCCTGTTGTAATCGGTAATTATTTGTTAATGAAAGATGAAGACATCAACATGACTGTAGAGCAGCAAGAGATTATTGAACAATATAAAAGAGAGTATAATTTATTGTATTTAGGTTATAAACAGCAACTTATTGCAATATTTTGTATTGGGACACCTTTAAGAGAGGGAATAAAAGAGGTTATTGTTCAATTAAGAGATATGGGAAAATCTGTTTACTTATTGACCGGAGATACGAAAGTTAGAACAGAACAAGTCATTCAAGAGTTATCTTTTGACGGTGTATATACAGAATTGACACCTGAAGATAAGTATATGGTGATTAAATCATTGCAAGAAAAAGGAAAGTGTGTCTTAATGGTAGGCGATGGGCTGAATGATTCAGCAGCTATTTCATTAGCAGACATAGGTGTAGTAATGAATGACAGTGCAGATATTTCTAAGCAAATGAGCGATGTTGTATTATTGCACAATCAAATAGATGCTTTAATCGAGTTAGATAAATTATCTTGTCATTTACAAGAGTTAATCAGAAAAAATGTTAAAGAAACGATTGTCATTAACAGTTCGCTTATTGGGCTTGGGATATGCAATAAATTGCATCCAACCACACTATCTATTTTACATAATTTAACGACTCTAAAGATTGTGTTACGTAGCTTATCTTTATAGTAATGTGTAGCATGAGTTGATGAATATTTGAAGTGATATTTTTAAAAATGTGAGAAATCAGCGTTTATAAACGTTGGTTTCTCACATTTTGTATGAGGTGAAGTCTCTTTTCAAATTCCATTTTTGAAAACTAATTAAGAACGTAATTTTTCAATAGCGATAGCATGAGGAGGACTGTTCACTTGATTTAAGAAAGCATAATTTAAAACAGTATAATCTTTTTGTGGCAAATGTTTGACAAACTTTAAAATATCATCCTGTTCTTCTTTGCCACCTACATGACCATAATAAACAACAAGAATAAGGAGTCCATTTTGTTTTAATTGTTTTAAAATATGTTGCATAGCACAAATAGTGTGATGTGATTGTGTGATAATATGCTTATTGCTTCCAGGTAAATAGCCTAAATTAAAGATAGCAGTACTAATAATTTGATTGGATATCAGTGTATCAAGGTGTTGATGACCAATTTGAACAAGTTCACATCTGTCATAGAGCTGATGCGCAATAAGTCGTTGTGTTGTGTGTTCAATGGCTTGTGCTTGAATATCAACACCAATGACTTTTCCTTTTGTTCCAACTAATTCAGCTAAAAGAACTGTATCGTGACCATTTCCTATGGTGGCATCAATAACAATGTCGCCCTCTTTAACATGTTTTCTTAACAAAATGTGACTGTACTGCTGAGCAGGTAATAATGTGTTTGCCATTTCATTCTCCTAAAAAATCGTTTATAATAAAGTATGCTTAAATAAAGAATTGCTTTAACAATGAGAAAGCAGTTAATTGTTTATATTATAATAAAGAAAACAATCTTAGACAAGGAGAGCGTATGAAAATTTTAGTTCCAAGTGCTAAAGAAATGCTTAGTTTAGGGAAAGAGGCAGTAGCATGTGTAAAGAGTCAAAAAATGATCAGTATTATGAATGAGTTGGCTAAATTAAAGGTTGAAGAGTTGATGAATTTGTATCATATAAAAGAAGACCATGCCCGTCAAGAGTATTTTAGATTACAAAATATTAAGGAAAATAGTGCAACATGCTATCCTGCTATTCACGTATTTAATGGGTTAATGTATCGTTCAATGAAGAAAGAGGAGTGGGATAGTAGAATGCAAGAGTATGTAGAAAATCATGTGGCAATTTCTACTGCATTATATGGAATTATTGGATCCTATGACGGAATTGCAGAGCATAGACTAGATTTTCAAAATCGTTTAATTATAAATGCGCAATCATTAAAACAGTATTGGCAAGAGGAGTATGATGCATTCGCTAAAAATCATGATGTGATTATTTCATTATTATCAAGTGAATTTGAGCAAGTGTTTTCTAAAGATGTAAGAGAAAAATTTTTGAAAGTTACATTTATGGAAAATGGAAAAATACATTCGACCATTTCTAAAAAAGCAAGAGGGCGTTTTGTATATGAATTGGCATATCGGAACATTAAAACAGCAGATGAGATACGTCAGTTAACTTTTGATAATTATTCTTTACAAGAGAGTGCTTCTACAGAAAAACACTTTGTGTTTGCAAGAGATTAGGGATAAAAAAAATCACTCAAAAACATACTGTTTTTGAGTGATTTTTTATTATAGTTTTACAACATTGATAGCTTGTGGGCCACGTGCACCTTCGCCGATTTCAAATTCTACTTCTTGACCTTCTTCTAAAGTACGGTAGCCTTCTGTTTGAATAGCTGTGAAGTGTACGAATAAGTCTTCGCCGTTTTCACGTGTGATAAACCCAAAACCTTTTTCACCATTGAACCATTTAACTGTTCCTTTTTCCATCTTTGTTCCTCCTGTTCGTGCCTAGCACTACTTAATTTATATCTTTTGTAGTCGGTGCGAACTGTTGTAAACAAAACTTTAACTGACAATTACTGCAAATGTCTAACAAAAAATACTAATGTTATATTACCATATCTTTAAAAAAAAGTATAGTCATTAGTCTTTATTTTATAAAAAAAACCCGTGTTGTAAAATGAAGTGCAACAGTACATGAAAAATACTAAAGTCACAGTCTATGTCTGTGTGCGACATAGTTGTTTTGTAATGGAATAGGTGTAACGGTCAAGGTATTAGCGTAGCGAGCCTTTACGGTTACACCTATTCTGTTATAGTTTATGTCGTTGCACACAAACGATTAAACATAGTATGAGGTGTATCATAGTCTAGTATACGTCTAGGTCTATTATTTAACGCATTTTGTATAGTTGTTATCATTTGAATAGGTACTAAATTAAATGATTTTCCCTT
>NZ_SPPB01000092.1 GCF_004570605.1 Granulicatella sp. WM01
TTTCAATAAAGTGTGGTAACGATGGCAAGAAGGAGACACCTGTACCCATGCCGAACACAGAAGTTAAGCTTTTTAGCGCCGAGGGTAGTTGGGGGATTCCCCCTGCAAGAGTAGGACGTTGCCACGCGAACCAGGAGGTTTAGCTCAGCTGGGAGAGCACCTGCCTTACAAGCAGGGGGTCAGCGGTTCGAACCCGTTAACCTCCATACGAGTGATTAGCTCAGTTGGTAGAGCATCTGACTTTTAATCAGAGGGTCATAGGTTCGAGCCCTATATCACTCATACACGAGAGTGTTGAAGCGGATGTGGCGGAATTGGCAGACGCACCAGATTTAGGCTCTGGCGAAGAGATTCGTGGGGGTTCAAGTCCCTTCATCCGCATAGGAATAATTAGCCGGCTTAGCTCAGTTGGTAGAGCATCTGATTTGTAATCAGAGGGTCGAGGGTTCAAGTCCTTTAGCCGGCATAGGAATGCGAAAGTAGTTCAGTGGTAGAACACCACCTTGCCAAGGTGGGGGTCGCGGGTTCGAACCCCGTCTTTCGCTTATATACTGTCAGGTATATAGAAGCCGGGGTGGCGGAACTGGCAGACGCACAGGACTTAAAATCCTGCGGTAAGTGATTACCGTACCGGTTCGATTCCGGTCCTCGGCATAGATATTGTTGGTGCTAGGCTGACAATAGGAAGCACCCATAGCTCAATTGGATAGAGTACTTGACTACGAATCAAGCGGTTACAGGTTCGACTCCTGTTGGGTGCATAATAATGCTTGGCATTATGAACAACACGGGAAGTAGCTCAGCTTGGTAGAGCACTTGGTTTGGGACCAAGGGGTCGCAGGTTCGAATCCTGTCTTCCCGACTTTTTTTGTTTATACAGCCATTTTTCAGATGTGAAAGTTAGGCGTTTAGTCTAGCTTTTTTGTTTGGTTTTATGCCAATAAGAGTGATAGTTCATACTTTTTTTGTTTTATTAATGACATTGGAGAATTCTTTTTGTTTACTATTATGATTTTTGGTGTTAGAGTTAAAAATAGACTAGATTTCTAGTTATTACATTTCAACTATTGATAATATGAGCAGAAAATTACTAAAATATTTTTTAAGTTTGTAAATAAACAATGGCATCATAGAATGGAATGATTGTCATTTTTTCATGTTTTGTGCAGTATCATTTTTGTTTTAAATATGTAAAGTGACTATACATTCTAGTGTTTTAAAAATGTTTTGTGTTAGATTAAGTTAGGTATTTTTAGCCGATTGATAGTGCATTGATAAAGTATAATTTATGTGGTCATTATAGAGTATGTCTTATTTATAATATAAATATTTACTCTACTTATTCATGTTTTAAATTTATGATGGGTTTATCTTTTTATGTAGAGAGCAGTAGAAAAAAGGCTAACCCTCTATAAAACACTCCTAAAATATGATATAATGTGACAAAGATTGGAGGAGATAAGATGAGTGAATCTTTAGAATTAGTGATTATTACAGGGATGAGTGGTGCCGGAAAAACAGTTGCTATGCAAAGTTTTGAGGACTTAGGTTATTTTTGTATTGATAATATGCCTCCGAGCTTATTAACAAGGTTTTGGGAATTGGTTAAAGAGAGTGGGAAACTGACCAAAATTGCCTTAGTTATTGATTTGAGAAGTCGAGTATTTTTTGATGAGATTATGGAATCTATTACGGCATTTGATAATACGGCATTGATGCGTACACGTATTTTATTTTTAGATTGTGCCGATGATGTTTTGGTGTCACGTTATAAAGAAACTAGACGAACACATCCTTTAGTAGGAACAGATGGATTACTTAGCGAAGGAATTATTAAAGAACGTGGATTATTAAGAGATTTACGTAGTAGGGCACAAGTGGTTATTGACACAACAAAAATTACGCCACGACAACTACGTGAAAAGATTATGAATCAGTTTAAAGTGGAAGATAAAGAATTGTTTCATGTTGAGGTCATGTCATTTGGGTTTAAGTATGGAATTCCTATTGAGGCTGATATTGTTATGGACGTGCGTTTTTTACCTAATCCGCACTATATTCCAGAATTGCGTCCGTTAACAGGTTTGGATGAGTCCGTTTATGATTATGTTATGAAACAACCTGAAACGGGAGAATTTTATCATAAACTAGAAGACCTCGTGCAATATGTGTTGCCGGGATATAAAAAAGAAGGGAAAATAAGTGTTGTCATAGCCATTGGATGTACAGGAGGACAACATCGTTCAGTTGCTCTAGCGGAGCGATTGGGACGTTCACTAGAACAAGGTGGATATCCTGTCAATATCACACATCGTGATAAGGACAAACGAAAAGAAACGGTAAATCGCTCATGAGAAAAAAGAAAGTTACAATAATTGGTGGTGGTACAGGGCTACCGGTTTTATTAAAAGAATTAAAAAAAGAACAAGTTGATATTACAGCCATTGTAACAGTTGCTGATGATGGGGGAAGTAGTGGTATTATTAGAGATTATGTTGATATTGTTCCACCTGGAGATATTCGAAATTGTCTAGTTGCCCTGTCTAATATTCCAGATGTTATTAAACATATTTTCCAATATAGATTTGATTCAAATGATAATTTTTTTGCTGGTCATGCTATTGGAAATTTAGTGATTGCAGCCTTAACAGAAATGAAAGGTAATATTTTTGATGCGTTACAAGAGCTATCGGATTTGATGAAAATTCAAGGAAAAGTGTATGCTGCAGCAAATGAACCATTGGTGTTGCACGCTGAATTTATGGACGGCACTAAAGTAAGTGGAGAATCAGGCATTACAAAGCAACGTAAACGTATTAAACATGTGTATATTACAACGCAAAATCATTCTATAGAAGAAGCAAAGGCTTCTCAAGAAGTGATTGATGCGATTATGGAATCAGACATGATTGTCTTAGGACCTGGAAGTTTATTTACTAGTATTTTGCCTAATTTAATGATACCTAATGTTGCAAAGGCAATGAAAGAAACACACGCTGAAATTGTTTATATTTGTAATATTATGACGCAATTAGGTGAAACAGAATCATTTACAGATGCTGAGCATGTTGACGTATTACATCGCCATTTACAAAATAATTTTGTAGATACGGTTCTAGTGAATACTGAAACAGTTCCAGAGAATTATTTGAACCAACAAAAAGGAGAAGAATATTTATATCAAGTTCAGCATGATTTTAAAGGACTAAGAGATCAAGGATGTCGTGTAATTTCAGCTCATTTTTTAGAAATGACGGATAATGGAGCATATCATGACGGGAAAAAAGTTGTGAGCGAGTTGGTCACATTGCTAAATACAGCTAAATTATAATGATACCATCAGTTTTTTAGGAAAGAGGTGCCGTTTATGTCGTATGCAGCGGACGTTAAAAAAGAATTAACGACTTTAGATGTTCATAAAGAGCATGCTAAAGCAGAACTTGCGGCATTGATACGGATGAATGGTGCTGTAAGTTTATATAATCAAAAGTTTATTTTAAATGTGCAAACGGAAAATGCAGCAATTGCTCGGAGAATGTATAAATTACTTAAAGATCATTATGATGTTGAAAGTGAATTGCTCGTCCGTAAAAAAATGAAGTTGAAAAAAAATAATATTTATATTGTGCGTGTAAAAGTTGGTACACAACATATTTTATCGGACTTAAATATTATTGATGGCTTATTTTTTCATAGTCATGTATCTAAAGAAATTAAAGAAAATGAACAAAAAATGCGTTCGTATTTAAGAGGTGCTTTTTTGGCTGGTGGATCAGTTAACAATCCTGAAAAAAGTAGCTATCATTTAGAAATTTATTCAAATTATGAAGATCATAATCAAGATATTTGCGATATGATGAATTATTTTGGATTAAATGCTCGTGTGATAGAGCGAAGAAATGGGTATATTGCCTATATAAAAGAAGCTGAAAAAATTGCTGACTTTTTAATTTTAATTGGTGCACAAAATAGTATGTTTAAATTTGAAGATGTACGGATTATTCGTGATATGAGAAACTCTGTTAACCGTATTGTAAATTGTGAAAATGCCAATCTGAGTAAAGTTATTACAGCATCTAGTAAGCAGATTGAAGCGATTGAATTTATTGAGAATACGATAGGTTTAGATGAATTGCCACCAAAATTAAGAGAAGTCGCTCAATTACGGGTAAGCTATCCAGAAGCTAGCTTAGTTGAAATTGGAGAAATGTTACCTAGTGGCAGTGTATCAAAATCAGGTATCAATCATCGTTTAAGAAAAATTATAGCATTTAGTAATCAATTAAAGGAGAGAGTGTAAAATGGCTTTAGAAGATAAAGATTTTATCACTAGGCAAGTTGATTTGGTTGCAGAGGGGTTGTCTAAATTGATTGACATAGATGTACTTGAAAGCATGTTAGCCAAGAAAGAGAGTACGAGTGATAGTCAAGTTGTTGAAACAACTACGGACGAGCATGCAGAAAGTTCTTTCTAAGTGTCTAATCCCTAGAAAAAAGAAAACTTAATACATAAAATTTAATGGCTTTAATAAGGTGTTTAGCTCCTTATTAAAGCTATTTTTGGTGGGTGTACAATAAATCGTGTTGGTGAACAAAAAAGTTCGCCAACACGATTATTTTTTTATAGAAAAAAGTGAAGCAAACCAGTAAACTATAAGTTGAGACAAAATAGTAAAGAGGTGCTTCACATG
>NZ_SPPB01000093.1 GCF_004570605.1 Granulicatella sp. WM01
AGTTTTAGTGCAAGGGACTATTTCATCAGAATGCTGCTTTTTATAAGTATTAACAAAGGAATCAACACTATGTATTCTAATTTTTTGAGATAGTGTAGAAATCAATTGTGACATAAACTGTGTAGATAGTTTATGCCGAATAGAACACTTAGCAGAGTGTTGTTTTCTTTGTTGAGATAGTAGATGAGCAGTATCACTAAAATATGTTGATTGTAGTACTTCTTTATAGCCATAAAGGTATTGTTTTTGCAGAACAGAGCCACGTTTGATTTCACGTGAAATGGTGGATTTATGGCGATTCAGTAGTGTTGCAATTTTTGAAATAGTATAGCCCTCGTTTAATAATATTTCAATTTGACTTCTTTCTTTATCACTTAAGTGTTTATAGTGTCGTTTTGTGGTATAATGTACTTCAGACATGAAAATCTTCCTATCTATTTGGTTTGGCAACTTTAGTATAGCTGATTTTCATGTTTTTTTGTTTATTTTTATTTGTTGCACTTCATTTTACAACACGGGAATATTTTTATGATAGAACTTTCATAAATATTTTATTGATATTAATCAAATATAGATGTTCTAAAGTCATTAGTTTGGCGAAGATAGGCATTATAAACTTTTGAATGTAATAATTGTACCCAACTTGCTGGAGCATGACTAGTCGCTCTATCAATATTTGCCATATCACTTTCAAGTGCTTGTTCGACTAATCTTTGATAGTGTTCAAAAGATGTAATCGTAATTTCTTTTGTTGAACCAGGTACACCTAATTCATATTGAATAGTTATTGGTTTAAATCTGGATAATTTGTTAATCCTTTCTTGATACATTGCTTTTTTAAAGTCTGCCCATGATGCATACTCTTGAGCTAATATTTTATCAAAGACAAATTGATCTGTTGTTAAACCAATGTAACGACGATGCCAGCCTGACCATGTTTTATATCCTGCATCAAAGGCTTCTTGTGCATACATGTTTGATGAATATGGAAGATATCCTCCATGATAACCTTTAGCCGCTAACAATTCAAATGCTATACGTTTATACATCACATCGCCAGGTGCTCCATTTTTATTATCTATAGCAGCATAGTTAGCAGATAATATTGGAATATTATAGTAACTATCCCGTTTAAATGTTTCATCATCAGCATAACTACGACGATTAATAATGTTGTTATCAATCAAATCTTCAAATGTTTTTAGTTTGTCAACTTCTGTATCTGTTAACGGACGTACACGGTTTGCAGCATGTGTTTGATTTCCATCTTTATCCGTGATAAGAACATTTTCAATTGTTCTATACCATTTTTTCTTGATTGATGCATTTTGTTTTAATACAGCCATTCCCTCTGCATATTCTAACATATACACAACATCAAACATATTATGCATATATTCTTTAACATCGTCTAAGTTTTGATAACGTTCATTTGGATTTGCAGCATGGAATCTGTTTGTATCATCAAAATTATCAGTAAATAATGTATTGATACCCATTGTTGAACTAGAAACATACATTGGTGCTTCTAACATACCACGTGCAAATACTTCTGCACCCAATCCTTCACGTCTGCCTTTTCCTTCAAAATATGCTGTTCCGTCAAAATTATGCGTCATTTCATGAGTAAATGTAGCTGCTCCATCTCTATCCAACATACGATATGAAATAAAATGAATAATTAATCCATTTGCATACGCTCCTTGTCCGTTATTAATATAATAACGACCAACTGGACCAAAAAAGTTTTGAATGGAGCTATCTTTGTCTTTTAAAGTTTTCCAACTATCTCCACCTTTATCATTAGCGTAGAAAAATCCATCGTAGGTTAAAATTTTTCTAAACAGTTTATCTCTGGATTCTTCATTAATCATCTTATACCAGAAATCGAAATAATCTCTTTGCCATGTTGCACCTTGATTAACTCGATTGCGCATATATTGGATAAATTCATCTCCAGTTACTTTAGCTCTACTCGAGTAACGTTCGTATCCACCAAAGGCTAGCGTAGCAATATTTGAAATAATATACATACTTTCATCTTCCATAGTTAATAACGGTAATAGCATGTTTTTATATTCCCAATTATCACTTGCAATACGATCGTATATCCCAACTGAATATTTATTATTCTTCTGACCGTCAGCATTTAATTGTTTTTGTCTAGCATCCTCAACAGTGGATAATGACTCAACCATATATGCTTTACTATTAGCTTTTAACCATTCATTATTTGTTTTTTGTGGTGTAAATAGTTGGCGATATGCTTCCACATACTCAAACACACTATTTTTTCCTTTAACATTTGCCAATTTAGATTGAAATACTTCAACATTTTTAGAGGCTCTTAAAATGTCAAATCCTGCGCTTCCCACATTGATAATATGCTCCAAAGTAGATACTTGGTTATTACCAAAGAAGTCTAATTTGTAAACAGACAAATCTTTGACATTGATATCATCATAATTAATATTGTACCAACGATTTAAGTAGCTTAATCCTAATAGAATTGACGCAGCATTCTCTTTAATTTTATTTACTAAAGTTTCTTTTACACTTCCCTCTGGCAAATTAATAGCTTTATCTGCTGATAGCATTTTTGCTAATTCTTGTGGCAAGTTTGCTTTAATTTTTTCAAATGCTTGACTTAAATATAAATCATCTAAAGATTTAGTACTATCGTCTGCACTAATTCCTAAAGTATTTAAAATCTCATTTGAATCGAAAGTGATGGCTGATAATGTTGGCATGACTTCGTCAATGATTGGTGCATACGATGTTAACATCATTTCAGGAGTGTAAAGTAATGGTGTTCCCGTCAACGTATATTCAGCAATTTTTGTAGTTTTAAAGTCCTCTTTAAATGCTAAAGGCATATAATCTACAGTATTATCAGCATAGTGTAACATTAATTTGTTAATAGCACCTTTATTTGCATGTACATCTGTAACAATTGTCTGATCAATCATTGGCACAACATCAATTAAACGTGTACTATACAGTTTATGATTTACATCTATCTGATTAGCCAAACGTACAATATATTCCTTATTATAAAATGGTAATAATTTTTCTGTATTTGCATAGGCAACCTCTCTATCAGCAGTTGCATCTTGAACAGATAAATAATTCACTCTATAAGCATTTAACTGAGTAGATGATACAGAATCATTTTTCGGAATATAAAATGCATAATTTTGTGCATATTCACCTTGCATGCCTTGAATTAACTCAGGAAGTACAACAGTCATTTTATAAACAGGTACACCGTCTTTTGTTGTTTCTTCAACAGATGATACTGGCAATAACATCTCTTTACTTTGACTCGGCTTAACCTTAATATAATAATGGTTTAAATCTGTTGGTAAAGCAGATAAACTTGTTTTTTGACGATAAGCTGTACCATCTTTTTCATACAATTCAACTGTATTAATGTCTTTAAATTCTACTTTTTTGTATTCTAATCTAAAGTCTTCAGTATCTATTTGCATCTCTTGTTGATTTCCGTCACCAATATTATAAATCAATTCAGTTTTCAACGTATAATCTGTGAAATAATTTAAATCTGTAAGTGTCAAAACTTGTGTTGGATCTGTAATAGGAACCTCTCTAATCAATTCTGTTCCTTTATACAGTTTTGCCGTAGCTGACACATAAGCACTATCACGATCATTTAATGTGTAACTTACTTTGACAGATTTCTTGTCTTCATCTTTTTCAATACGTTGAATATCTAACGTTGGTTTTTCTTTAGTACGTGTCCCAACTTTAATGATCTTTTCGATAGCAGGTGTTGTTTCAACAACTGGATTATTAGGCGTAATAACTCCTGTTTGCTCATCTAATGTATACGTGACTGTTGTCGTTTTTGTTCCATTTTGTCCATTTACTGCAACAACTTCTTTTCCTTTTTCAAGAGTATCATCATTTTCACGTCTTTCATTAAATGGAATACTTTCCGTTGTCACTGTTGGCTTAACACCAACTTTAATAATTTGTTGAACCGGATTAGACACAACACGTTCACTCTTAATGTCTTGAGTTAACGCATCTTTAGTGATTTCTTTCTGTCCTTCAACGCCTTCTTGATCTACTCGTCTTTCTCCATAGTTTAAACTTTCATCTGGCTGATAAAGCGTTTCAAATGGAATACTTTCTGTTGTTGTTACTAATTTTTCTTTGACTGTAATATTTACAGGCACTTCATCTTGACTACCGTCTGGATATGTCACAACCACAATTGCTTCAATTTCTCCTGCTTGTGCTGTGTCTACTGGAGTTTTGAATGCAAATTGTGTGTTTGCGGGTAAGTCTGCCACATTCTT
>NZ_SPPB01000094.1 GCF_004570605.1 Granulicatella sp. WM01
TGTTGTGCTACTTTTTTCTGTTGTTTTAGTCGTTTTACTGTTTTACGATGTGTTTTGGGAGAAATCATCCCATGGTTATAGAGAATGGTACGAACAGTTGTATCTGTTAAATTGATGCCATGTTCTTGTTTTAAAATTTCAGTAAAATGAACAACATTAGGTTTTAAATTGGTAAATGATTGGTATAATTCTACAATAAAAGTTTTAGTAGATTCAGGTAGACTATGCTTTGGAGAGCGTTTTTTATTTTTATGAGAAAAAGCTGACTTACCCAATTGAACATAATTGTGAAGTAGTCGGTTAATTTGTCTTAATGATAATGTTAATTCAACACAGGCACGTTGTTTTGTTTTTTTGCCATGATGAACGGCTTTGATGACGTTATATTTTTTTATTTCATTCACTGTTAATTCTATCCTTTTCATATCTCTAGTTTATCATTTTGGGACATTTTGTCATTCGATTACTTTAAGACATTATCACATTCGATTGATACTGACACAAATTTAAAGTTTTTAGTTAAATTAATTTTGAGCTTAAAGCATTTTATCCGCTAATATCTCAGACTACCTTGATTTTAAGTGTTTTATATATGAAATAATAGCGTATTAGTTTTAACATGTGAATATTAGGTTGTTCTAGTATATAAGTGCTTTTCTCAATGTCTATGTTAGAATATAGAATTATTGATAATCACGATAATTTAGAGAATATGGACTATGTGTAAATGGTTTAGCACCTTGAGGAGTGACGTAGAAGCAATCTTCAATACGAATCCCAATTTTATTTGGTAAATAAATCCCCGGTTCAATAGAAAAACACATATTTTCTTGCAAAATAAAGTCATTTCCACTTGCAATCGATGGAAACTCATGAACACTTTGTCCAATGCCGTGTCCTAAGCGGTGTGTGAAATAATCCCCGTATCCATATTGACTAATAATGTCTCTAGCAATTTGATCTAATTCTCCAGCAGTCATTCCAATTTTAACAGCATCTCTAGCAGCATGATGTGCCTCCAATACGATGTTGTATAATTTTTCTTGCTCTTTTGATAGTGTATCTCCAAAAAACAGAGTACGAGTCATGTCGCTGGCATATCCTTGATAAAGTGTTCCTAAATCTACTAATACAAACTCATTAAACTGAATAGGTGTATTTCCGGGTTCTCCATGTGGATTTGCAGCGTTAGCTTGTGAAAGAACCATTGTATCGAAACTCATTTTTGGCACATGATGTTTTTTTAATTGATACTCAATATGGGCTAAAATATCTGACTCATTACGATTAATGTCTAATGCTTGTGCAGCAAATTTTATCGCTAAATCAGCAGTTTTTCCCGCACCTAACATGAGTTCAATTTCATGAGGTGTTTTAATTAAACGCATATTTTGAATGAGTGTAGACACATTATGAGAGAAACTTACAAAAGGTAAAGCGTGTTGTAAGCGTTCAAGTGTTGTCATAGTAACATAATCTTTTTCAATAGAGCAGCGAATAGATTTTGATTGATAATGTGATAACGTGTGTGCTAATGTTTCCCAAGGCGATTGACTATCTAAATAAGACACTAATTCTATCCCTTTTACTTGTGCCAACGCTTTTTCATAATCTAAGGCAGGAAGAATTAACAAAGGATTTGAATCCATACGCATAACCAATAGCATTAAACGTTCATGTGGCTCACTATGAAACCCTGTTAAATATCCAATTGTTGATGGATTTTGCACGAAGCATAAGTCAATATTGTCTTGTTGTAATTTTCTTTGTAAAGTATGTAAAATGCTCATAAAAATTCCTCTATTTCTATTAAGATATATGTATAGTAACATAAAATTAGAAAAAATGTTGTTATCTAGTGAGTAAAAACCTTACTTTTTTGCCTAAACATGAAAAAATGAAACAAAATAAAAATCTTTTCATAATTTTTTTAAGAAACAACTAGACATTTAATGAAATTACCTTATACTATATATAAACGCCTGTAAAGTGAGGAGAACAATGATGTCAAATACGATAAAAGTAGGCTTATTAGGGTTTGGAACTGTAGGTACGGGAGTGCTTCGTATCATTAAAGCTCACAGTCAAAAAATAGAAAAAACAATTGGACAAACATTTGATATTACAAAAGTATTAGTCCGACAAATCGAAAAGTATCAGAATAATGAAGAACTTGCACATATTACATTAACAACAAATATAGACGATATTTTAAACGATGCATCTATTGATATGGTTGTTGAAGTTATGGGAAGTGTTGATATTGCAAGAGATTATATTATTAGAGCATTAAAAGCAAAAAAACATGTTGTCACAGCCAATAAAGATTTAATTGCTTTACATGGAGATGAACTGATGAAATTGGCAGGTCAGCAGCATTGTGACTTATATTATGAAGCAAGTGTTGCCGGAGGTATTCCAATTTTACGTACATTAGTGAATAGTATGGCATCTGATGAAATAAAAGAAGTTGTGGGAATTGTCAATGGCACAACGAATTATATGTTGACTAAAATGACAGAAAACGGACTATCTTATCAAGAAGCACTTGCACAGGCTCAAGCATTAGGATTTGCAGAGGCTAACCCAAGTAGTGATGTAGACGGTTTAGATGCCGCTAGAAAAATGGTCATTTTAACACGTTTAGCATTTGGCATGCAAATTGATTTAGATGATATTACAACAACAGGCATTACGCAAATTGATAGAGAAGACATTCAAAATGCAAAACAATTAGGGTATGTGATTAAATTATTAGGAACAGCTAAAGAAATTGATGAAAAAGTATACGTTGAAGTTGGCCCAGTTTTAATTAAAGATAATCATCCTTTATCAAATGTTCAAAATGAAAATAATGCTGTGTTTGTAGTGGGTGCAGCAGTTGGAAAAACAATGTACTATGGACCGGGTGCTGGAGAACTCCCAACGGCTAATTCTGTTGTTAGTGATATGATTAATATTGCGAAAAACATGACTTTACAAACAACTGGTAATATTTTTTCACATTATTCACGTCAAAAAGCACTTTTACCTAAGGAAAAAATAAAATCTCCATATTATTTCCGGTTAAATATGTTAGATGAAACAGGACGATTTTTGGAAATGACCAAAATTTTTGCAGAGGCAGGAGCGAGCTTTGCCAAAGTAAAACAAGATCAAGTGAATAATGATATTGCAAGCATTATGATTATTACACATCCAATGAGTGTTGATATGTATGATAAAATTATGGATAAACTTAGTCAATACGAGGCAGTTACAGTTAAGCTAGCCATGAAAGTTTTAGAAAATTAAACATAGTATTATGTTAAACAAGAAAAATGATAGCTTGATACGATAAAAATTAAGGGAATTCGCGACATTATGTTGACGGATTCCTTTTAATAGTAGTATGTGATGACTTTTTTGTGTGCTAAGATGAGTTATTGTCCATTTACAAAGCTGTTTAATTTGAGGTGATTTTTAATAAATAGACGTCTGTTGAGTTGATATAAAGTTTGAGCTAAATATTTCTAAAAAATCAGCTATCTAAATAGGGAACTTACTCTATTTTGCTTATATATCAAAATATTATTTGATAATTTATTCATTTATTTTTTTCTTTGTGAAAATGCGGATATCTTTGTTTAGATAATTTAACTTTTTCATAAAAATATTAGAAAGATATCAATCGAATGTGATAATGTCTTAAAGTAATCGAATGACAAAATGTCCCAAAATGATAAACTAGAGATATGAAAAGGATAGAATTAACAGTGAATGAAATAAAAAAATATAACGTCATCAAAGCCGTTCATCATGGCAAAAAAACAAAACAACGTGCCTGTGTCGAATTAACTTTATCATTAAGACAAATTAACCGACTACTTAACAATTATGTTCAATTGGGTAAGTCAGCTTTTTCTCATAAAAATAAAAAACGCTCTCCAAAGCATAGTCTACCTGAATCTACTAAAACTTTTATTGTAGAACTATACCAATCATTTACCAATTTAAAACCTAATGTTGTTCATTTTACTGAAATTTTAAAACAAGAACATGGCATCAATTTAACAGATACAACTGTTCGTACCATTCTCTATAACCATGGGATGATTTCTCCCAAAACACATCGTAAAACAGTAAAACGACTAAAACAACAGAAAAAAGTAGCACAACAGGTGAGACATGAATTGTCTACAAACTTACCCCGTTCTTGTGAGTTTCTAGCAGATAGTAACACTATCCACCCTAGTCGTCCGAGAAAAAAATATTGTGGCGAACTGATACAAATGGACGCTAG
>NZ_SPPB01000095.1 GCF_004570605.1 Granulicatella sp. WM01
TGAGCAGTATCACTAAAATATGTTGATTGTAGTACTTCTTTATAGCCATAAAGGTATTGTTTTTGCAGAACAGAGCCACGTTTGATTTCACGTGAAATGGTGGATTTATGGCGATTCAGTAGTGTTGCAATTTTTGAAATAGTATAGCCCTCGTTTAATAATATTTCAATTTGACTTCTTTCTTTATCACTTAATTGTTTATAGTGTCGTTTTGTGGTATAATGTACTTCAGACATGAAAATCTTCCTATCTATTTGGTTTAGCAACTTTAGTATAGCTGATTTTCATGTTTTTTTGTTTATTTTTATTTGTTGCACTTGGCTTTACAACACGGGGCGATAAAGTTTTTGAGTGAACATGTCATTTTTTATTTACTTTCTTTTTAGACTATGCTAGAATTGAGAAACGTGGGCGACCACATATTCAGATTATTCCGCTGTATGACCACATATAAGAATAGTCGCAGATAAAGGAGAAAGACATAATGAGTAAATTAATTGAATTAATCACACAAGAACAATTACGTTCAGATATTCCAGATTTTCGTCCTGGAGATACTGTACGTGTTCATGCAAAAGTTGTAGAGGGAACTCGTGAACGTATCCAGTTATTTGAAGGTGTTGTGATTAAACGTCGTGGTGCAGGAATTAGTGAAACTTACACAGTACGTAAAGTATCTAATGGTGTAGGTGTTGAGCGTACATTCCCATTACATACACCACGTGTTGCAAAAATCGAAGTGGTTCGTCATGGTAAAGTACGTCGTGCTAAATTGTACTACTTACGTGCATTATCTGGTAAATCAGCTCGTATTGCAGAGCGTCGCCGTTAATAGATTGAAAAAGCACCTTTTTCGAAAGGTGCTTTTGGTTTAATAAAAAAACTGTTAAAAATGGAGGCAGTATGTTTAAAATTGGAAATATTGAGATTGTTAATCCAGTCGTTGTTGCACCAATGGCAGGAATCAGTAATGCCGCTTTTCGTGTAACGGTTAAAGAAATGGGAGCGGGATTGGTTGTTTGCGAGATGATTAGTGATAAAGGCATCCAATTCCGCAATGAGAAAACGTTGAGCATGTTGCATATTGAACCTCAAGAATATCCCTTAAGTGTTCAAATTATGGGTGGAAGTAAGGAAACTTTAGTTGAGGCGGCAAAATACGTTGAAGAACATACTCAGGCTGCAATTATTGATATTAATATGGGATGTCCGGTGAATAAGGTTATAAAAGCTGAAGCAGGAGCTAAATGGTTGCTAGATCCGAATAAAGTTTATGAAATGGTTGCTAGTGTTGTTGATGCCGTTAATGTTCCAGTAAGTGTCAAAATGAGAACAGGCTGGGATAGTGAACATCTTTACGCTGTAGACAATGCTTTGGCTGCACAAAAAGCAGGAGCAAGTATGGTTGCTATGCATGGACGTACACGTGTTCAAATGTATGAAGGTCAAGCAGATTGGTCTATCTTAAAAGAAGTTAAACAAGCATTAAGTATTCCTTTTGTTGGGAATGGAGATGTAAAAACAGCCGAGGATGCTAAACGTATGTTGGATGAAACAGGTGTTGATGGTGTTATGATTGGAAGAGCAGCCTTAGGGAATCCGTGGATGATTAAACAAACCGTTCATTATTTAGAAACAGGAGAATTATTGCCACCACATACACCAAAAGAAAAAATTGACATAGCCAAATTACATTTAGCACGTCTAGTGGATTTAAAAGGGGAAACTATTGCCGCTAGAGAATTTAGACAACATGCCAATTATTACTTAAAAGGTATCCCTAGAGCATCAAAAACAAAAAATTTAATCAATGCTGCAACAAAACAAGGAGAAATTATTGATTTATTAGATGCGTTTTTGGAAGAAGTATTGGAGCGTGAATATCAAGCAAGTTTACGTCAAAATATTTAGTGGAAAGCCTAGTGTTGTGATATAATGAGGTGAAGAGTTAAAGGAGAGGAAATATGACACAAGAAGAAAAATTAGAATTAAATGATCAATTGATTGTACGTCGTGAAAAAATGGCGAAATTAGCTGAACAGGGAGTCAATCCTTTTGGCATAGGTTTTGCTAAATGCCACGAATCAGAAGAGTTGAAGCAACAATATAAAGATGTTTCAAAACAGGAATTACATGATTTGGTAGAACACAATCCTTTTGAAGTATCGATTGCAGGGCGTTTGATGACTAAACGTGGGAAAGGAAAAGCAGGTTTTGCTCATTTACAAGATAATCAAGGACGCATTCAAATTTATGTTCGTCGAGATGCTGTAGGTGAAGAGCAATATACATTATTTACGAGTGCAGATTTAGGTGATATTGTTGGTGTTAAAGGGACATTAATGAAAACGGATATGGGAGAATTGACAATTCGTGTACAAGAATTTGTTCATCTGACCAAAGCGTTACGTCCATTGCCAGATAAGTATCACGGATTAACAAATGTTGAACAAAAATATCGTCAACGCTATTTAGATTTAATTAGTAATGATGAAAGTCGTCAACGGTTTATTATCCGTTCAAAAATGATTAGTGAAATCCGTCGTTACATGGACGCTAAAGGCTACTTGGAAGTTGAAACTCCTGTATTACACACTTTAGCTGGCGGTGCATCAGCTCGGCCATTTGTATCACACCACAATGCTTTGGATATGCAATTGTATATGCGCATTGCAACTGAATTACACTTAAAACGCCTAGTTGTTGGTGGGTTAGAGAAAGTGTATGAAATTGGTCGTGTTTTCCGTAATGAAGGTATTGACACAACGCATAATCCGGAATTCACATCAATGGAAGTTTATACTGCATATACGGTATACACAGATGTTATGGATATGACAGAGGATTTAATGCGTACTGTTGCACAACGTGTTCTAGGAAATGCAAAAATCAAATACGGAGAGTTAGAGATAGATTTAGAAAGCCCATGGACACGTGTTCACATGGTAGACTTAATCAAAAGAGAAACAGGTGTTGATTTCTGGGAGCTAATGAGTTTTGAGAATGCTAAACAACTTGCTGAAGAACATGGTGTTAAACTAAACGATCATGACACGAGTGTGGGGCATATTATTAATGCGTTCTTTGAGGAATTTGGGGAAAAAACCTGTATTCAACCAACCTTTGTATACGGGCATCCTGTCGAAGTTTCTCCGCTTGCACGTAAAAATGATGAAGATCCACGCTTTACAGATCGCTTCGAATTATTTATTGCAACAAAAGAATATGCAAATGCATTCACTGAATTAACTGATCCAATAGACCAACGTGAACGCTTTGAAGCGCAAATGGTTGAAAAAGATAAAGGAAATGATGAAGCACATCCGATTGATGAGGATTTCATTGCTGCCTTGGAGTATGGTATGCCTCCAACTGGCGGATTGGGCATAGGGATTGATAGATACGCTATGCTCCTAACAAATGCACAATCTATTAGAGATGTTTTGCTATTCCCAACAATGAAGCCTATAGATTAAAAGTAGTGGTATTGTAGTGATGTTGATGAACAAAATTGTTCATCAACATCACTACTTTTTTGAGTGTACAAACAATTGTGTTAGTAAATAAAATGTAATTACTTGTATATAATAAAGTGGAACAAAGTTGTTTCTAAATTGTTAAAGACGCTTTTTAAGATAGCACAAAAGCCAGTCAACAAAGAAAAAATATTTGGTTTTTATAGTAGAAATATACTTTTAAAATGAGAGTAGGTTATAGATTTAATGTATGGAAAAGAGAGCTGAGGTTATAAATTTTTAAAATAAAAAATACGTTTACTTATAGTAGAATAAGAAAAGTGTTCTAATAAAAATTTTTAATCTATCATATACTGATATAGATTAGCCAAGAGATAGTAGATTGGTGATAGTGTGTAACAAAGATAAGGTTTTTAGATTGCTATGCATAAAAAATTCTGCTAAAAAAAGAAATAATTAAAGAAAACTAGTCCAGAATGTTAGTGCCTAATCATTGGTTTAAATAAAAAAACCAATGGTGAAAAGAAAAAACAGTATTATTACGAATGTGGATGGCGTTATTTATTATGAATATTCGTATATTGTATTTACAAAAAATAAGCAACAGAAAAAGAAATTTACCCAAAAAACATACTATAAATGTTGATATTATGCAGTTTTGAATAAAAAAGCAAAAAAAAATAAAAAAAAGTAAAA
>NZ_SPPB01000096.1 GCF_004570605.1 Granulicatella sp. WM01
ATATCTTGTATATCCAATTTTTATCACCTCCAAATCATTTTTTCCAAACAAAAAAGAGAACAAAATTACTTCTGTTCTCTCAAAAAATAGTTATTTTTACTCTTTCTCAAAACTCTAGACACTTACTGATTCAATAAATTAAGTCATCTTCTATTTTTTTAATTATCGAGTAAATTGTTAAAATATTAGGTACAACTAAAAATATGACGAGTATAATTAACATATTTTGTACTTTTAAATATGTACTAAATTTTTTAATCATTTATCCAATTCATATGTTAAATAGGAAAATGATTAAAAAACAGTATCTATTTACACTTGTTGAACAGTTTTGCCTAACCTATTTATAAGACTATTCCCAATAAAATTAAGCACTCAATTTAACTAATTTTCCACGTTTATTTAATAATTGTGGTTCTTCAGTTCCATTAATAACATCTTTAGTAATAACACATTTGACAATATCTTTTGTTGTTGGAATATGGAACATTACATTTAACATAACTGATTCGATAATGGCACGTAACCCACGTGCTCCAGTGTTACGTTCTATAGCTTTTTGTGCTACAGCTTCTAATGCTTCTTTTGTAAATTCCAATTCAACTTGATCTAGACGAAGCAAATAATCGTATTGTTTCACTAATGCATTTTTTGGTTCAACTAAAATACGTGTTAAATCTTCAACAGTTAATTTTTCCAATGATGCCATAATCGGTAAACGTCCAATAAATTCAGGAATTAATCCAAACTTTAATAAATCTTCTGGGATAATTTGTTGCATAATGCTTTTATGTTCATCTAATGTATCTGTTGAGTTACTCCCAAATCCGATTACTTTTGATCCTAAGCGTTCTTTAACAATTGTTTCAATGCCGTCAAAAGCTCCACCAACGATAAATAAAATATTAGTTGTATCAATTTGTAAAAATTCCTGATGAGGATGCTTACGTCCACCTTGTGGAGGAATATTAGCAACTGTTCCTTCTAATATTTTTAATAATGCCTGTTGAACACCTTCGCCACTAACATCACGTGTGATAGACACATTTTCACTTTTACGTGCAATTTTATCAATTTCATCAATGTAAATAATTCCTCGACTAGCCGATTCAAGATCGTAATTAGCTGCTTGAACAAGTTTAACCAATACATTTTCAACGTCTTCCCCAACATATCCTGCTTCTGTTAATGTTGTTGCATCAGAAATAGCAAAAGGAACATTTAACATTTTAGCTAATGTTTGTACTAAAAAAGTCTTTCCAGATCCAGTTGGACCAATTAAACAGATATTACTCTTTTGAAGCTCAACATCAGTTTGTTTGGTTTCCATTTGTGTAATGCGTTTATAATGATTATATACGGCAACAGATAAATTTTTTTTGGCTTGTTCTTGACCAATAACATATTCGTTTAATGCGTTATATATATCTAAAGGTTTTGGTAAATCTTCAAAAGAGTGTTCATAAGTACGCTCTTGCATATCACTTAAAATGTTTTCACATAATTCAACACACTCATTACAAATAAATACATCCGGTCCTGAAATAATCTGTTGAACTTCTTCAGCACTTTTTCCACAAAACGAACAATGTGGTGTTTTGTTTGTTTTTGTTGACATTTCTTATAATTCCTCTCTTATTCTTTTTCATTTAACCAAGATAGCACATAGCCATGACAAGTTCAACTATTTTGATATGTTATGACATAAAATTATCTACTTTTGCTGTCTTTTTTTGCTAATCAAAAAGGAAATCACCTATGCTCTATTTATAATAATATTCCTATTCAAAAACAAGATAGATCTATTCTTTTCATGTGTGAATTTTTTAAATTAAAATGCTACTTATTCTCAATATCGCTATACATTGTAGAGTTAAATTCAAATATCAAGGTTTAAAAACATTATATGAACATGACCAGAATAAATACTATTGCACTTTTGTTTTTTTATCGAATCAATAAAAAAATTTTTCGATATTAATATGTTTTGTATTCTCCAATATTTTACTGAAAAACTAATCGCTATAGTAATGGATTCGTTAAATAAATATGAACGAGTTGCTCAGTTGCTTGAATGGATTCTAAATGTGTTCGCTCATATGAATGACTTGATTCAATGCCAGCACCAAGTAAAGCATGTTTAACATCTGCTCCTGCTCGCATAGCGGCTGAAGCATCTGAACCATAATAAGGGTAAATATCCAGTTTGAATGGAATGTTATGTTGTTTAGCCAAAGATACCAAATATTGCCTGAAACCATAATGGTAAGGACCGGAAGCGTCTTTAACACAAATGGATACAGTGTATTCATCTGTTTGCTGATCATCTCCCATTGCTCCCATATCAACAGCCAAATATTCTACAACTTGAGGTGAAATAGAAGAATTAGCACCGTATCCTATTTCTTCACATACAGAAAAAGTAAAATGTGTTGTAACTGGCAATTCTATATTGTCTTTTTTATAGGTACGCAAAAGATTAAGTAGAATAGCAGCACTTACTTTATCGTCTAAAAAGCGACTTTTTACAAATCCTGTTTCAGTTATCGTTGTACGTGAATCAAAAGACACAAAATCTCCTACTTCTATTCCTAATTGTTGTGTATCTTGCTTAGATAATGTTTTTTCGTCCAAGCGAACTTCCATATTATCCTGTGTTCTTTCAGCTGTTCCTGCATCTTTATACACGTGAGTACTAGTTTGATGAATTAAAATGGTTCCAGTAATGTGTTTATTCTGACTTGCTACATGAATAGTACAATTCTCTCCCTCAATCATATTCCATGGAAAGCCACCAATTTTATCTAATTTTAATCGACCATCTGATTTAATAGCACGCACAATAGCACCCAATGTGTCAACGTGGGCAGTTATCATACGTTGTTTTTCGTCCTCTTTTCCTTTTACAGTCACAATAACTTGCCCTTTTGGTGTATGGATAGGTGTGTAACCTAATTCTGTTAATGTGTGTATTAAATAATCTTGTATCTCTTGTGTATATCCTGTTGGAGATGGAATAGCCAATAATTCCAACAAATACTGAATAGTTTGATTCATTGATTGTCCTCTCTTATCCTAAACATTTACTTATAGTGTATTGTATCACACCGCTAACAAGATAGCTATTTCTTAATCTTTATCGTGTTTATATCCTACAATTTGTGCATGATTTTTTTGATTTTATGATGATTAGTTGACTTCGGTCATTGTATTTTTTAAAATATTATTATATGACATAAGGAGGTTAATGATGTTTATTTTGGATAAGTTTTTTCAAACAGAACCTGAACACTCTGCAAAAGCTTGTGGATCTGGGAGTTTAGAAGTTCTTTCAACACCATGTTTAATTGCTTTCATGGAAAATACTGCATTTGATTATTGCCAACGTCAACTTTCTAAAGAAAAAACGACAGTTGGAACGTTTATTCAAGTGGAACATTTGGCTGCAACAAGAATTGGTAAAACGATACATATTGTCATTACGCATGTTATTGAGAACGGGCGACAATTTGAGTTTACAATAGAAGCCTATGATGGATCTATTTTAATTGGAAGAGGCACTCACACACGTGCAGTGGTCAATATAGAAAGATTTTTAAATAAATTAACATAACCAAAGCTATATTGGTGAACTTTTCTATGAGAATTAATACACTGTATATCGTTTGTTTAAAAATATAACACTATTCAAAAATTGTTGTTTTACCAGACATAGAATTAAAACTGAATTCAATCGCTTGTAATTGATAAAATTAGACTTTAATAAGCATGATAACTAGACTATCTGTAGTCTTTAGCAAATGATATTCTATATAAAAATAATGGTTCTATAATAAATAGGGTTGATGAAAAAAATTCATTAACCCTATTTTTAGATATTAAAGTAAAAAAGTGTACAAAAAAGTAGATAACCAGTATTCTATAAGTACCTAATCAAAAGAAAGAGGTTATCTACATGTCATATTATACACAAATTTTACTACAATTAAAAGACACACATATCACTTTTTTA
>NZ_SPPB01000097.1 GCF_004570605.1 Granulicatella sp. WM01
CTCCTTTATGTCTTTATGTTGTTTTGATTAGATTATTTTTAATTTAGGTGGTTCTTTATTTTTCATTTTATTTGAATTTTTGTTATTTAGTGTTGTTTCTATTGTATCCTTGACCTGTAAAAATAAGTATTGAATGCCGTTCACGTTTGACACGTCTAGCAACTAATATGTTATTCTTTTTTATTGTTCTAATTTTAGGGTAAATGTTAGTATATCTTTCCACAACATCTACCTCCTTAATCACACCATCCACCACTGCTTGTCGCCTTATTAATGCATGATTTTCTTTAAGTTTCAATCTTGTGCCATCATTTAGTAGAGCTGTAGCTCCACCATTTTTACCTAATTTTTTAAGATCTAGTATAGTGACTTCACTCCCAACTAGATTCATGTGATCATCTCCTTATACATCATTTATTTATTTTTTAAATTCGTACCATTTAAAGTCTAGTAATGGTCAACTCTTTCAGCTTATAGCTATTGCTATGCTTTTTCGTGATGTGGCTGACACTAGATATGCCTTTCTAGTTTTTACTCATTGTCCCCGCTTTCTCTTTTTATGCCATAGCCACACTGATTAGGACAATGGTTTTTATTCAATTATCAAAGAACAATAAACAGTTTAACGACTTATTTAGGTCATTTAATCGTATGACATTACGATTTAAGGTTTTATTTTTTGGAGAATTTGCGTGAAAATTTCCCTAATTAACTCTAATGGAATGTTAGAACGGTCATTATAATTTTTCGCAAAATTTTTAAAGGTTTTTGTTGCTTTTATCATATTATTTTTTAAATTTAGCTTGGTATTACTGGCAAATTTAGTAGGTTTTTGAATTGGATAATTATAATTGTTATATCTTGTGAGATTATCATAAGGAATATTAAATCCTATAACCTCCCTAATGTAACGCCATATTCTTCCATACGCTGGATTTTCAATGATGTAATATTTAGGATTGTATTTTTTTATAATCTTAATGGTATTAAAAATGCACAATTCTCCATTTATCCTCTTAATAAATTGGTTGTCATAATGATAGTGATGACTGTCATCCTCGTAATCCTTGTATGTCCTTATCGTAAAATAACTTGCTTCACTTTGTGGAACAAATAAACTTTCTTCCGAAAAATCTTCCTGCTTCCAACACGCATTCCCTCCCCTCATACCGCTAGCCGTAGACCAACTCTCACATGGTGGACTAGCCACAATTAAGTCTGGGCAAGGTAAGGAATCTAACGTACTAAACAATGTACAATCCCTAAACATATAACTGTAATCAGCTAAATTAAGCTGAATACACTGCGTGTTTTTATTTTCTTGATCTAGTCCAATCGAATAATTATCAATCTCTTCAAATTCCCGAGCGACTTTGTTGTAGCACCCATTGCCGCTATCGAATAATGACCACACTATCATTTTTTATCCCCCTCACACTCTAATTTATCCAGCGTATTATTGGTTCTCCTATATATCCTTTTTCCCATATATACCAGGCATAGCACACCGCACTGGATTTATATTTGTTAAATTCTGCGTTTCTCGCGCATATTAATCTTCCGCTTGAGACGTAAATAACCTTTGGTGGACACTTTTCAAAAAAGCATCTTCGTTCTTTACTTTCAAGGAATTGAATTTTTAGAAACATGGCTACTTTCCTTTGTGGTTTAATAATGTTTAAGGAGTGTTTAACAAATTTTAGTGCTTCTCTATAAGGGGGATTAGTGATAATATCACCATCCCAATCAGAAAAATCAAAAAAGTTACGTACTTGCCCATATCCTCTGTCAATTAAGTCCGAACTAATCACACGATACCCATGGCTTGCCAAAACCTCAGAGATATGCCCTTGACCACATGCCGGCTCCAATATTTTAATATTGAATTTTTCCTGTTCAAGTAATAGCTCTGTAGCCTTAGGTTCAGTGGCATAAAAATCATGTTCTTCTCTTTTTTTGGTGGAATGATTACTAGCGGCTAAACTAGAAAAAATAAATGCTTTCTTTTTTTTCTTGTTCATAGTTTCCCCTCCTCTACTATCGTAGATATATATGTAATGGCACACTACGGGTTTTATTTTTCAGCTTCCAACATCCAAAAAAATATTCATCTGATATGGGTATAACCATTCTTCATAAGTTGATATTACACGCTTAACGGCACTTCGTGACTGCCCAAAATTTTCAGCTAACAAAGTTATATAAACTTCTCTATCTTCTTTATTTTTTTGAATGATTTGAGTATAAATTTGTTTAATCAATGCAAATTTAATTCCCCCATTTCGTCCCGATTTATACGAATAGAATATTTTTTTGTTTTCTTTTAATTGTTGAAGAACAATATCCAATGTTCTTGCCGGGATTTTTAAAGACTCTATTAATTGTTTTTTAGTTGTAGACACAAATACAGTACTTGTAGAGCTTTGTTGTTGAATATAATTTAAAATGTCTTCTTGCCATTCTTTATAGTGACTACGCTGTCTCTCACAACGTCTTTTTTTGAATTTTTTCCACTTAGTATGCGTAAACAAATCTTGATAAGATAAATCACTATCTATCCATGCTCTACATAGATTTAATATATAGTGTCGACTTGCACCTGTATAATGTCCAGAATACGCACTAGTTATAATCTTTCTAATATCATTTTTTTTAATGGGATATGTTAGTTTATTGTTAAATTCTGTCATCATTTGGATGCATTCGTTTTGTGGTGTATTACTCGAATAACAGGCTAAAGACAAGGTAAATATGACATTATTACGCCCCAGTAATCCCTTATTCCCCTTAATTTTGATTTGATCAAGCAACAATTTGAACCATTTTTCTTCGGTTTGTTTAATTCCATTAATATCAGACAATATACACAAATTATTAGGTGCATAATTATACTCATCTTGTTTCATAGACCAAGTCATCCACTTACTAAAGCTATATCGATGTGCCTTGTCATAGTAGATAACATTTTGACTATTAGGAAATCTTGCTATCCCAAAATGATTACACATCATATCCACTGGTAAATCATTTTGGCATAGGAAGTATTGCCGCAAATTCTGTGATATTCTTTTAGCTATTTCAATAGCTCTAAAATTACTATGTCTCGTTATATATACGGGACCATCTAAAACAAAATAGGCTTGATAACCTCTATCTGTTTTAATAATATATGTAGGCATAAAGCCTAACTCTAGTGATGCTAGAAGAATATCCGAATCTGTCACATTCATTGAATCAAAATCTACATAAAACACATTAATTTGTTTTAGATTTTGTTCGCTATGTCCTACAACAGTTCCTAATTTATTTTTGTATGCACCATACCTATATACATTTGGCGTCCAATGCGTAAAATACTCTGCTTTTTCTTTAACAGATTCCAATGAAGTGATAACAAGACCTCTTGATATCGTCATACTCTTCTTAGAAAAAAATGTAAAAATTGATCCCTTTACATCTTCAATAGAATCATTAATAGGCTTGATTCTACTATTCAAATATTTATATTTTATTAATCCATTTTGAACCGTTACATCAAGAATATCTTGTATATCCAATTTTTATCACCTCCAAATCATTTTTTCCAAACAAAAAAGAGAACAAAATTACTTCTGTTCTCTCAAAAAATAGTTATTTTTACTCTTTCTCAAAACTCTAGACACTTACT
>NZ_SPPB01000098.1 GCF_004570605.1 Granulicatella sp. WM01
GGCTTTGATGACGTTATATTTTTTTATTTCATTCACTGTTAATTCTATCCTTTTCATATCTCTAGTTTATCATTTTGGGACATTTTGTCATTCGATTACTTTAAGACATTATCACATTCGATTGATACAGGAATAGAGTGAAAATTAAAATAATTGACTTTTTTATAAAATTCTTTTACAATGTGCCTAATATATGATGTGAAAAACAGTGATTAGGAATAGTAAAGTGCTATCTTTTTTAGAGAGTAGCCGGTTGGTGTAAGGCTATATAGAGAACATTTGAACTCGCCTATAAGTTGCTTTTTTGATAAGTAGAAAAAGCCGGTGCGTTACCGTTATAAACATGAGAAGTAATATATAGGTGGTACCGCAATTATACGTGTAATTTGCCCTATAACTGTACGAGTGTATAGTTATAGGCTTTTTTAGTTTCATAAATAATAAAGTAACAATCAAAAATAGAACATCATGAAAAGTTTGAAAGGAGAAACACATGAATTTTAAGCATCAAGATATTGAAAAAAAATGGCAAGAGTATTGGGAAAAACACCAGACATTTAAAACTACAGAAGATGACACTAAACCTTATTATTATGTTCTAGATATGTTTCCTTATCCATCAGGAGCAGGGTTACATGTTGGACATACGGAAGGATATAGTGCAACAGATATTTTGGCACGTTTTAAACGTGCTCAAGGGTATAATGTTTTACATCCTATTGGTTGGGACGCTTTTGGTTTACCAGCAGAGCAGTATGCTATTGACACAGGAAATGATCCTGCTGAATTCACATATAAAAATATTGATAACTTTAGACGTCAATTGAAAGAACTAGGATTTAGTTATGATTGGGAACGTGAAGTTGATACAACAGATCCGAATTACTATAAATGGACGCAGTGGATTTTTGAAAAACTATGTGAAAAAGATTTAGCTTATGAGGATGAAATTTTAGTGAACTGGTGCCCTGCCTTAGGTACAGTATTAGCTAATGAAGAAGTCATTGACGGAAAGAGTGAGCGTGGTGGGCATCCTGTTTATCGTGTGCCAATGAAACAGTGGGTATTACGCATCACAGCGTATGCAGATCGTCTAATAGATGATTTAGATTTGATAGATTGGCCTGATCATTTAAAAGATATGCAAAGAAATTGGATTGGACGTTCACATGGGGCAGAAGTTCAGTTTAACATTGCTCAAACAAATGAAAAATTTTCCGTCTTTACAACCAGACCTGACACATTATTTGGTGCCACTTATGTTGTGTTAGCACCAGAACACCCTTTAGTCAAAACAATAACAACACCAGAACGCTTAAGTCAAGTGGAGCATTATTTACAGATAGTTTCGACTAAAACAGATTTGGAACGTACAGACTTAGCTAAAGTGAAAACAGGTGTTTTTACCGGATCGTATGCGATTAATCCAATAAATAATGAAGAGATACCTGTTTGGATTGGCGATTATGTGTTATCAAGTTATGGTACTGGAGCAATTATGGCAGTTCCTGCACATGATGAACGTGATTTTGAATTTGCACAAACATTCAATTTGCCTATCAAGCGTGTGTTGACTAACGGAAAGAGTGATGTTTTGCCATTTATAGAAGATGGAGAACATATTAATTCTGAATTTTTAGACGGCTTAAATAAAGCAGAGGCTATTGAAAAAGCTATTGCATGGTTGGAAGAGCATCATGTTGGAAAAAAAGTCACATCGTATCGTTTACGTGACTGGATTTTTTCAAGA
This sequence comes from Granulicatella sp. WM01, assembly GCF_004570605.1. Lineage (GTDB taxonomy): Bacteria > Bacillota > Bacilli > Lactobacillales > Aerococcaceae > WM01. The sequence goes on from NZ_SPPB01000098.1 coordinate 1,751, forward strand.
CAACGTTATTGGGGTGAACCTATACCGGTTGTTCATTGGGAAGACGGAACGTCAAGTTTAGTTCCAGAACACGATTTACCATTATTATTGCCAAAAGCTAAAGATATAAAACCAAGTGGAACTGGTGAATCTCCATTAGCTAACATTACAGAGTGGGTTAATGTTATTGATGAAAATGGAAAAAAAGGGCGTCGTGAAACGAATACTATGCCACAATGGGCAGGGAGTTCATGGTATTATTTACGTTATGTTGATCCAACAAATGAAAATATGTTGGCTGATCCTAAAAAATTGAAAAAATGGTTCCCAGTGGATATGTATATTGGTGGAGCAGAGCATGCGGTATTACATTTATTATATGCACGTTTTTGGCATAAATTTTTATATGATATTGGTGTTGTGCCAACTCCAGAACCATTCCAACGTGTCTTTAATCAAGGGATGATTTTAGGTAGTGATGGCAATAAAATGTCTAAATCTAAAGGAAATGTTATCAATCCAGATGACGTTGTTAAAACTTTTGGTGCAGATACATTACGATTATATGAAATGTTTATGGGGCCACTAGATGCTTCTAAGCCTTGGAGCGAAACAGGCTTAGAAGGTTCAAGACGTTTCCTAGATAGAGTATGGCGTTTAATTGTTAATGAGCAAGGTACTCTGCATGAAAAAGTTGTATTAGAGCATGATAGTTCATTGACAAAATTGTATCATCAAACTGTGAAAAAAGTGACGGAAGACTACACACACATGCACTATAATACTGCAATTTCTCAAATGATGGTATTTGTCAATGAAGCCTATAAAGCAAGTGTATTGCCACTTAAGTATATAAAAGGTTTAGTACAATTATTAGCTCCAATTACGCCACATATTGCCGAAGAATTATGGGAAAAACTAGGCGAAAAAGAGTCTGTTGGCTTAGCTGAGTGGCCAACATACGACGAAAGTGAATTAGTTGAAAATACGCTTGAAGTGATTTTCCAAGTAAATGGGAAAATAAAAGCACGTCAAAATGTTGATGCCTTATTATCAAAAGAAGAATTGGAGCAAATCGCTAAAGAAAATGCAGATGTTCAAGAGGCTATTCAAGACAAGCAGATTGTAAAAATTATCGTTGTGCCGAAAAAATTAGTAAACTTTGTGGTGAAATAATGCTAATTTTAATGTTGATATGGAACAGTATTGTCTTTTTATTGATGAGTATCGACAAATACCGTGCTAAACGTCGCCTTTATAGAATTAGCGAAAAAGTTTTGCTGCTTTCTATGATGTGTTTTGGTGGAGTAGGTGGTTTTTTAGGGATGTTTATTATCCATCATAAAACTAAAAAGTGGTATTTCTATGGTGCAGCATGTATTGGAACACTCATTCTTTATTTAGGGGTGACTAAACTACAATAAAACATTGTTATTTATTTTCTACTTATTTTTTATATGAATAAGGAAAATAGTTGATATATTGCATAATTTTATGAAGATAAACTAAATCGTGTTGGTAAACAAAATAGTGGTTCTATGTCAAATAGGGTTGATGAGGCTGTTATGCACTTAAGTGTATAACAGTCTTTTCATCACTAGAAAACAATTTTATCATTAACAAAATACGTGCTCTAAAATAAGTAAATGACCGATAGCCAAAAGCATTCCGTTTTAATACTTTAATCTTATTATTTAATCCCTCAATAGATCCATTTGATAATTGTGGGGCATTGAATGTATTGTGAATATAAGGCAATAATCGTTT
>NZ_SPPB01000099.1 GCF_004570605.1 Granulicatella sp. WM01
TAGGTAATAATTTTATTTTTCTTAAATAACTCCCATAACGAATCAGTTGATTATGCCCACAATGATGACATTTTTCTATTTTTCTTTCCCAGCTGGCATGAATAATATGATATTTAATATGATGTTGCACGTCTTGAGTTAGCCAATTTTCTGGAAATTCAAATTCTTCTTCCAATTTCAATAATTTTCTGGTATTCTTATCCATGTGAAGCACCTCTTTACTATTTTCTCTCAACTTATAGTTTACTGGTTTGCTTCACTTTTTTCTATAAAAAAATAATCGTGTTGGCGAACTTTTTTGTTCACCAACACGATTTATTGTACACCCAAAAAAAGACCGCGAGAAATCAACGATTATAAACATTGATTTCTCGCAATTTTAAAAGTATCACTTTAGACTATTTTCCAAGAGTTTTAATTCGTTAGTACTCTACTTAGGAATGCACGTGTTCTTTCTTCTTTTGGATTATTGAAAATATCTTGAGGAGCACCTTCTTCAACAATCAATCCTTTATCCATGAATACAACATGATCTGCTACATCTCTAGCAAAATCCATTTCATGTGTGACAACTAACATCGTCATACCTCTTTTAGCTAAATCTTTCATGACACGTAACACTTCACCAACCATTTCAGGATCTAATGCTGATGTCGGTTCATCAAATAATAGGACATCTGGCTCCATAGCCAAGGCTCTTGCAATAGCCACTCTTTGTTTCTGTCCACCTGATAGTTGCGTCACTCTTGCCTGTGCAAAATCTGCCATACCAACTTCTTCTAAAAAGTGTCTTGCCAGTTTTTCAGCCGTTTCTTTGTCTTTTTTTAATACTTTAATTTGTCCAATTGTGCAGTTGTCTAACACGTTTAAGTTTTCAAACAAATTGAATTGTTGGAAAACCATGCCTAAATGTGTTCGATAGGTTAAAATGTCATGTTGCCCGTCCAAAATGTTCTCTCCACGATAGAAAATTTCTCCCGCTGAAGGTGTTTCTAACAAATTAATGCATCTCAATAATGTGGATTTTCCTGAACCAGACGAACCAATTAAACAAGACACTTCACCTTGTCTTACAGAAAAGTTAATATCAGATAATACTTCTCGTTGACCAAATGATTTGTTTAAATGTTTAATGTCAATAACTGTTTCCATATTATGTCTCCTTAATTTCTGCAACTTGCATTTGCCCACTAGCTAAATTGTCTGTGCTTTTTCCTGACAGACGCTTTTCAATAAAGCGAAGCAAGCGTGTTACAGTAAATGTCATCACAAAGTAAAACACACATGTGACTAAAAATGTTTGGAAAAATTGATAATTTCGTCCTGCTATTGAGCGTGTAACAAAGAATAGTTCGGTCACTCCAATAACATTTAAGACAGACGTATCTTTAATATTAATAACAAACTCGTTTCCAGTTGCCGGTAAAATATTTTTCAATACTTGAGGTAAAACAACGTATCGCATAGTTTGCAAATGTGTCATACCAATAGCTTGAGCTGCCTCAAATTGTCCTTTATCAATAGAAATAATGCCACCTCGAACCACTTCTGACATATACGCTCCAGTATTTATTGAAACAATAAGTAAAGCTGCAACTAATCTATCCATATCAAATCCAAATAATAGTGCTGAACCGTAATACACAACCATAGCTTGTACAATCATAGGTGTACCCCTAAAGATTTCAATATATACACTTAACAAACCATTGACTAGTGATAATACCAAATTTTTCCCTTTTTCTTTTGGTCTAGGTATTGTTCTGATGATACCAATACATAGTCCAATGAATAGTCCAATTATTGTTCCAATTAAAGAAATATATAAAGTCTTAGTTGCTCCGTCAACTAATTGTGGCCAATTCTTTTTCAGTACAATCCACATATCCATAAAGAAATGTTGACTTTCCTGCGTTGTTTCGCCACGAATAGCCTGTTTCATTAAATCCTCACGTTCACTTGGAGAAATTTGTTTTAAAATAGTATTTATTTTTTCTGTTAACTCACTATTTTTAGGCAAACCAATAGACGTTGCAACATCTTCCTCGCTAACTACAAAGCCGTTATTGTCTTTGAACTCTATCATCTTTAATTGATTATTTGCACCAACCACATCAATAGCTGTAGATTTTTCTGAAATGTAAGCATCTATTTTCCCACTTTCTAAAGCAACACGCATGGCTGAAAAATCAGACATCGCCTCTTGCTTACTTGCCGTTTTCATTTGATCTAATAGGTCATAATGTAATGTGCCTAATTGTCCTGTTACTCTAGCTCCTGAAAAATCTTTCAAGGAATGTGCATTAGCGTATGCACCGTCTTTTCTTATCACTAATACAAGTGTTGACATGTAATAGCTATCTGTAAAATCTATTTCTTGTTTCCTTTCTGCTGTAGGTGACATTCCTGCAATAATAGCATCTATTTTTCCAGCTTGCAGCGAAGGAATAAGTCCGTCCCATTCTGTTTTAACAATGACTAATTTTTTCCCTAGCTTATCTGCTATCTTCTGTGCAATGGCAACGTCATAGCCCCCTGCAAATTCCCCGGTATTCTCAATGGGGGCAGTATCTTTACCACTTTGTGTTTGTGTCCAATTATATGGAGCATAATTAGCTTCCATTCCTACTCGAAATACTTGTTCTGTTTGAGCTGTTTGTGTTTGGCAAGCACCTAGTATCACCATAAGACATGCCACTAGCCCAAAAAGCCATTTCTTCATTTTTATCAACTCTCTCTTCTTTTTCATTTTAAATCTGTTACACAGTTTAACATTATTTCACAAGTTTAGCAACTGCTTCTCCACAAGTTTTTTCATCGTTTTTTAATCGTTTTATTATTTTTAACTCGCTTATTCTGCTCATTTCTTACAAACGTTCTTTAAAAACAGATACAGTTTAAGCAGCCAATTAAAATATAAATCACTATCAAACGTATCAGATTACACGTAGAAAATTAAGTATAACATATATCTTGTCATAACTAATGTTCAAAAAGAACGCTAAATCTTTACCTTGTTGAGTAGCATATATAAACACTATGTTTAGGTTAAAAATATTTGGTATCATGTGCTGTTAAAAAATATATATTTCGCTAATGTTTTTCAAAAAATAGCATGTCAATCGAAAATGAAAATGTCCCAAAATGTGGGCCACTATAAGTGCAATGATTTTAAAAAAAATCATTGCACTTATAGGGCAAAATAATGTATGCTATTAAAGTATCAAGCAAGCTTGTTGTCTTGATACTCTTCAAGAGTTTTTCCAATACTCTTGAGATAGCGTTTGAAAGATGCCAGTTTCCACGG
>NZ_SPPB01000009.1 GCF_004570605.1 Granulicatella sp. WM01
GGTTAAAACGATTACCATTGACATGTCTTTCCCATATATATCTTTTATAAAGACATATTTCCCAAATGCGGCTATACATATAGATAAATTTCATTTGGTTCAAGCTTTAACTCGTGAATTAAACCGGTATCGGGTTAGTGTTATGAATCGGTATAAAGTTCATAATCGCCCATTATATAATCAATTCAAAAGATATTGGAAGTTATTTTTACTATCACCAGATAAGTTAAATGCACAAATATATACTAAAATGCCCCTATTTAAAACACTAACAAACACACAAAATATTGTGACTTATTTATTGTCGCATGATGAAGTGTTGAAAAATAGTTACGAGTTGATGCATGATTTACTTGAAGCGATTAGACAAGGAGATAAATTGCAGTTTGATGAGCTATTATTGTCAGCAAGAAATCAGTCTATTGCGCTTGGGTTACGCCGTCAGATAGGCACATTTAAACGATTATTGCCTTATATTCACAATACATTCAATGCCCCACAATTATCAAATGGATCTATTGAGGGATTAAATAATAAGATTAAAGTATTAAAACGGAATGCTTTTGGCTATCGGTCATTTACTTATTTTAGAGCACGTATTTTGTTAATGCTAAAATTGTTTTCTAGTGATGAAAAGACTGTTATACACTTAAGTGCATAACAGTCTCATCAACCCTATTTGACATAGAACCACATAAGTTGATGAAAGCCCATAAAATTCGCTATTTTTTGTGTACACTTATCTTTTTCACTGATGATATTATCTTATGTTTACTCATATTCTCTAGTCTAGTGTATAGTATCAACTTTCCATTATCGCCAATTTAAATGATACTTACGGCATATATACCCTAGCACTCTTTTTTCTATATTACGAATGATTTTTGTTGCAAACAAATCTTTTTTACCTAAAGACTTGACTAATATTGTGCGTATTCCCATACGATTTCCTGCCAAAATATCTGTAAAGAGCTGATCTCCAATAAGAATACTATACTCTTTTTTTGCTTGCACACACGCCATTGCTTTTTTTAACCCTAATAACGTCGGTTTTTTTGCATTGGCTACAAACGGAATACCAAATGGTTCAACCAATGTCTGCACATGTTTTGTCGTATTGTTAGACAAAGCAACAACCTCAATATGTTTTGCTTGCAATGCTTTGACCCATGTTTGCATATCTTGATTATGAAACGGATTATCCAAAGCGATTAACGTATTATCCACATCAATAAAAATCGTTCTAACACCGAGTTTTTGAAAATCTTCAGGAGTTAACGTCACAATATCTTTTACTAGCCACATTGGTTTTAATAGTTTCATCTGACTATTCCTCCATATTTTTTTGGTGTTCTTTATTTTGCACTAACCATTTGTAAAGAGCCATAATTAAAGTAACACCAATTAAGATACACACGAAAAGCAAAGTAATCGTTGCCCCAGGTGGTGTGTCATAATGATAAGATGTGTACAGCCCACCAAACATGCCAACAATACTAATCATCATTGCCCACAAAATAACACTCGTAAAGTTTTTGGCAAAGCGCATCGCAATAGCAGTTGGTAGAATAAGAATTGAGGCAACAAGCAATGCTCCAGCAATCGGCATCATCACACTAATGGCTAATCCAACAATAACTGTAAACAATACAGACATTAAACGAACAGGAAGTCCTGTTGTATAGGCAGTGTCCTCATCAAAAAGTAGTACATACAAAGGTCGTTTAAAGATGCTATATAATAGTGCAATCGTAAATGCCAATCCAACTAAAATAACCACTTGCTCTGATGATACAATAACAAGAGAACCAAATAAATATTGCTCAACTTTCAAACTATTTGCTCCTACTGGTTTAAGATGCATTAATAATAACGCTACCGCCAACCCTGTTGCCATTAAAATAGCAACTGAAACCTCTGAATAGGACTTATACACTTGTCTTAAATATTCAATTAATACTGCTGCAACAACAACAATTACCATTGTCATCAAAGTAGGCGATACATGTAAAATCAATCCTAAAGCAACACCCGAAAGTGAAATATGTGACAATGTATCAGCCAACAAAGACTGCCTTCTTAACAACAAAAGTAGCCCAATAATCGGAGCCATAACGGCAATACAAAGTGCTGCTACGAACGCTCTTTGCATGAAGTCATACTGAAACATCTCCATGGCAAATTCTCCTCTCTGACTAAATGAATATGTTTGTCAACGTACGTGTCTAATAATCCATCTTCGTGTGTGACCATCAAAACAGCTTTTTGATGATGTTGACAGCTATGTTTCAACAAATCATAAAATTGTTTTCTAGACTTGCTATCCATTCCTGTTGTCGGTTCATCTAATATGAAAATATCTGGATCTGTCGCAAATAATCTCGCCAAAAAAATACGTTGTTTTTGCCCACCAGATAAATCTCCAATTTTTTTATGTCGCATCTCCCACATGCCAACAGATTTTAACGCCTTTTCAATATGTTCTTTATCATGTGCATCTAACTTTTTAAACCATCTTCCGTTTGGATAGCGTCCAGATGCCACCAATTCATACACTTGACTAGGAAACCCTACATTGAACGAGGCAATTTGTTGTGGAGCATATCCGATCAACATCTTTTGTCCAAATTGATTTTTAGTTTGAACCACAATTTGCCCTTGCTTTACTTTCAATAAACCTAAAATTAATTTCAATAACGTAGACTTGGCCGCTCCATTTTCTCCTGTCAAAATGACAAATTCGCCAGGATTTACAGTAAATGATATATTTGTTAGCACTTGTTCTTTGTCATAAGCAAATGCAACCTGTTTAACATCAATATAACTCATTTTTCTCACCTTCCAAAAATAAGGCGAGGTAAAAGGAATTAAATAAGGCGAGCAATATAGATTTCTTCACTCACTTTCCATATTTAACCCTTTTCTCAACCTTTCACCTTATTATAACAGATAAATTTCACTCACTAACGCAGAATGCTTAAATAGCTATCCATTCCCTACATCTTACTTTTAGCGTTGTAATGTTTGTTATACCAACCCCCAAAAGTTGATATTATCTTATTTTCTATTAGCCTAATACACTAGGAAAATGTTTACCACATTATACTACTTCAACGTTGTTTTTAATGCCTGAATATTTTCTTTAAGCATCTCTAAATAATCTTTGCCATCAACGGCAGTTTCCATTGTATACAGTTGCTCGATACGAACCCCCGTTTGACTAGCCACTGCTTGTGCGATTACACTAGATTGTGCTGCCTCAACGTAAATAGCAGATAACTGATGTTCTTTAATTTCATCAATAACTTGTGCAATTGCTTGTGCAGAAGGCTCTTGATTTTGCAATCCAGTTACCGTAATTTGTTCCAAATTATAACGTTCTGCAATATATCCGAATGCTTCATGTTGTGTCACAAATCGTTTTTGTTGCACACTTTTTAAAGTATCGTATTCTTTAACTAGAGCATCTAATTTTTCTAGCAATTGTTTTTGATTGTTTTCATAATCTGCTTTATGTTCTGGATCTACTTGAATTAACGCTTGTGTAATTGTATTTACTTGCGTTTTCGCTAATGTTGGATCTAACCAAATATGTGGATCTACACTATGCTCATGTTCTTCATCGTGTTGGCTGTTACTTTCACCGTGTTCATGTTCATGATGCTCACTCTCTATAAATTCAACATCTTTTCCAGATGCCACAAACATGACTTTCTTATCAGAACCTAAGCTCTCTTCAATTTTCTTTGCCCATGTTTCCATATACTCACTACTATAGATAAATAAATCTGCTTTATCAATATCAGCAATATTTTTAGCACTTGGCTCATAATCATGTGGCTCTATATTACCTTGAATAAGCATACTAACCTGTGCATGCTCTCCAGAAATTTCTTTTGTCATATAATAGACAGGATAAAAACTCGTTACAACAGATAGTTTTGTCTGTTGATGTTCAGTAGAATGTGTTCCTTGTTCAGTTATTTTTTGTTGATTTTGGCAAGCTGCTAAGCACAACACTAATATCGCCAAAATAGACTGCATTATTTTTTTCATGATATGTCTTCCTTTATGTATAAAATATAAACTGACCAACTACAATACACTTTGTAAATTGGAAAGATTACGATTTATAATATCATATTATTGTATCCTTGGCAATATGTTTATACGCTATTTTTCCAGACACCTATTATTATCCCGTTTATTCTTTTCACATCAATCATTGAAACGTCTTTTTATACTCAGTTTAATACATGGCATTTTACTCAAATCAAAGACATGTCACATCTTACTTTTTCGTCCTATTCTTACATCAAACTCTCTGTCATGTAAACTCAACTAGAGAATACCCACAAGATACATCAACACTTTTAATGTAACATTAACACCACATACAAATTTTCAAAAAAATGACTTTACATGTGGACGTACAAATACCACATTTTTTATCTGATATAAATATGCCTCTATGCATCTCTAATCCCCTAGCTATATCCTTTAAAAAATGATTTTTATGCACACTAAAAATCCTCCTGCACAACCAAGAGGATTTTTAGCAAAGGGGATATATTAATGAAAAAATATTTAGGGTTTTTACTTTACTCGTTAAAGGGTTTCCTTTAACTTGTCTAAAGTATATAAGTTATACCTTAAATTATGCTTAATCTAAAATTTTTTCCATAATGTAGTCTATTTGTTCATCTTGACCTACCCAAAATGAATGTGAGCCATTTTGTTTAAATCCTAAAGACTGATAAAATGCAATTGCTGGTTGATTATATTCCCAGACACCTAACCAAATTTTAGTTTTCCCAAGTTCTTTTGCTTTATTTACAGCATGATTGAATAATAATTGACCTAAACCTTGTCGTTTAAAAGGCATACGAATATAAATACATTCTATTTCCAAAGTATCCTCTCCCATAGGTTCACTTTGGGCATCATCGCAATTTAACTTCAAATACCCTGCAACTTGTTCATCTTTATAAATCAAATATACCCACGTTTTTTCATTTTGTAAACTATTTGTTAATTTTTCAATAGTATATGCATTTTGCAAATGGTTCTCCATATCTTCGGGAGTATTAAATTCACCGAAAGTATCTTTAAACGTTTCTTGGCATACTTGTTGTAACAACTCCACCTGATTTAATGCACATTCTTTTATGTCAACACACATTAATAACCACTCCTTTACATTGTTTAACTTAATGACCAACCACCATCTAGCACTAAAACTTGACCGTGCATAAAACTGGCTTGCTCTCCAGCCAAAAACAACGTAGCTTGTGCAATTTCAATAGGCTCCCCCCATCTTTTTAACGGAGTTTGTTCGGCTACCCATTTGGCAAGAGCACCGTCCCCTGCAAAATCCTTAGCTGTCATTGCAGTTTTAATGGCTCCCGGAGCTAAGGCATTAATTCGAATACCTTTAGCAGCATAATCATACGCTAGTTGCTTCGTGTACCCCACAACAGCATGTTTACTCGCCGTATAGGCAGCACCTCCACCACCTGCCAGTAGTCCTGCAATAGATGCCATGTTCACAATAATTCCACTTTGTCTCTCTAACATACTTGGCAATAGATGATTTGTGACCAAAAACATACTCGTCACATTTGTATCTATAATTTTTTTCCACAATTCTAAACTTGTGGAGTCACTTGGCAAGTAATCGTCCAAAATACCTGCACTATTCACTAAAATGTCAATAGATGTTGGCAATTGGTTAACCTGCTCTACACATGTTACATCTGCTTGAATATGTGTGTAGTTTACATGACAAATCTTTGCATCTTGTTTATCCACTCCGACAACACATGCTCCATGCTCTAAAAATAATTCCGCCTGAGCTTTCCCGATACCAGAAGATGCTCCTGTAACTAATACCGTTTTACACTTAAACATCATCTTCTACCACAATCCAGTCTGTTGCAAATACATCACAAACAGTTGGATTGAACATACTATAATAGCCACTTTCTGTTTTTATCACTAAGTATGGTGTTGATTTATCTACATGCGGCAAAGTATCTTGTTTTTGAATGAACAATTCTCCGCCTTTCCAACCTGTTCTTACCACCTTTTTGCCTGCTTTAATCAATGGCAAAATGTCCTCAAAACTCATTTTTTCTTGCATACTCTTTCCTACCTGTTCCAATTTTGTTTGATAACATGTCTATAAGGCTAGCACATCCCTCTAAATTGCTACATTAAAGGTATGCACTAGCCACTAAACGTGATAAACACCGATTTTTTAGTTTGACTGCATTCAATCCAATATTAGTTTAACCCTACACGTTCAAAAATAGTATCTACTCCACTCAAATGATAATGATAATCAAACGCATCATCTAAATCTTCTTTAGTTAACACCGCCATAATCTCTGGTTGATTTTCAACAATTGGACGGAATGCAATTTGATTATCCCATGCTTTTGCTGTGCATGGTTGAACCAAATCGTAGGCTTGTTCTCTACTCATACCTTTGTCAATTAATTTTAATAACACACGTTGAGAATAAATAAGTCCAAACGTTGCGTCCATATTACGTTTCATGTTTTCAGGGAATACAGTTAATTGCTTAACAATATTTCCAAAACGATTCAACATATAATTCAACAATGCTGTGCTATCTGGTAAAATCATGCGCTCTGCTGAAGAATGCGAAATATCACGTTCATGCCATAAAGTCACATTTTCAAAGGCTGTTACCATGTGTCCACGAATGACTCTTGCAATACCTACCATATTTTCTGAACCAATCGGATTACGTTTATGAGGCATAGCTGAAGATCCTTTTTGACCTTTAGCAAAAAATTCCTCTACTTCACGTGTTTCTGATTTTTGTAATCCACGGATTTCTGTGGCAAAATTTTCAATACTCGTTGCAATTAAGGCAAGTGTACTCATATATTCAGCATGTAAATCACGTGGCAACACTTGTGTAGAGACTTCTTGAGCACGAATACCTAATTTTTCACAGACATACTGTTCAACAAACGGAGGGATATTTGCAAAAGTTCCAACTGCTCCACTAATTTTTCCTGCTTCAACGCCTTTAGCAGCACGTTCAAAACGTTCAATATTACGTTTCATTTCAGAATACCAACGTGCCATTTTCAAGCCAAATGTTGTAGGTTCAGCATGTACGCCGTGTGTTCTTCCCATACATACCGTGTATTTGTGTTCTAACGCTTTCTCACGTAAAATTTCTAAGAAATTAGATAAATCTTTTCGTAAAATATCATTTGCTTGCTTTAATTGATACCCATAAGCTGTATCAACAACATCAGTACTTGTTAATCCGTAGTGTACCCATTTTTTCTCTTCACCTAATGATTCTGATACCGCACGTGTGAACGCCACAACATCATGGCGTGTTTCCTCTTCAATCTCTAGAATACGTTGAATTGTAAATGTTGCATTCTCTCTAATTTTTTGAACATCTTCCTTAGGAATTTCGCCTAAAATTGACCATGCTTCATCTGCTAATATTTCAACTTCTAACCAACTTTGATAACGATTTTCTTCTGACCAAATTTTAGCCATTTCTGGACGTGTATAACGTGCTAACATACTTTAACCTCTTTCACTAATTATTATTGTTGACATTGATGGCATAGACCATCTGTTTGATTTAATGCTAAATATGCTTTTTCTAGATCACCAGATACTTCAACTATCCAATTATCTTCTAATTCTGGACTGTTCAATAACTCTGGTTGTTCACTTAATCGTTCATGAATAGCAGTAATTTTCCCATTGTCCATAGGTGCCACTAAATCGCTCACAGCCTTAGAGGCCTCAACTGCAATAAATGGCTCTTGTGTTGAAATTGTATCTGTAGATACTAATTCAAAAAAACTAATATCTCCTAAATCGTCTTGTCCTTTAGCAGATAATCCGATACGATACCTATTATTTTCAACAGGCTGGACCCAAAATCCATTTTCACTATATCTCATGTTAACCACACCTCCTCTAAAATAGTTTCATTTGCACCAAAAGATACTCTATCTCCACATATCATCACTGGGCGCTTAACAAGCATACCCTCTGTAGATAACAAATGTGCAATTTGCTCATGTGTCATATCTTTTACTTTTTCTTTCAACCCTAACTCACGATATAACTGTCCTGATGTATTCATCATTTTCGTTAACGGCACACCTTTTTCTACTTGCTGAATAAAAAATTCACTACTAGGGGCTTGTTGACGAATATCAACACTTTGATACGCTATATGATGTGTATCTAGCCATTTCAATGCTCTTTTACATGTTGAACATGTTGGATGTGTATACACTTGCATAATAATCTCCTTATCTATCTTGAATACGTTTAAACATTTTTTCCATATCCGTATTTGTCAAATGGATTAAAACTGGCCTGCCGTGTGGACAATTATATGGATTTTGGCATAATGATAAGTCAGCTAATAACGTTCTAGCTTGTTCATCATCTAAATAATGATTGGCTTTAATTGATTTCTTGCAGCTCATCATAATCGCTGTATCCTCTCTAAATTTAGCAATAGATACACTGCCTGTATCTAACAATGTTGCAATCAAATCTCGAACAGTTTGCTCTACATCATCTTTTATCCATGTTGGGTGCTCTTCCAATAAGAAACTATTTTGTCCAAAATCTTTAATATATAAATGAATATCCTCTAATTGCTTTTGCAATTGACAAATCAACATATATTCATTTGCTGGATAATGCAGTACAATCGGCACTAATAAGCCTTGTTGTTGGGTACCTACTTTCCCAATTTCTACACGGTAATATTCATATTTTATACGTTCTTGAGCAGCATGTTGATCCACAATATATAATCCATGTTCATTTTCAGCAAACAAATACGTTCCATGCATTTGTCCAAAATAATGCAATTCAGGAAATGTGTTTTCTTTTTCTAGCTCGTCATTGCATCTTAGTACTTTGTGTTGTTCTTGCACCTCTCCTAAATATTGTCCAGAATGCTCCACTTCGTTTGGTTCTGCATACTGGATAGAGTGCTTACCATTTTGTGTTGAACTTTGATTAAAAGGCTTATCTCCGTTTAGATCTACACATTGATCGGAAGAGCCTGTACCATGTTGTTTTTCATGCTGGTTGTATTGCTCCTTTGTCATCTGTTGACATTGTACCACTCCATTTGAGTGTGCAAACTGGTTTTCTGGTAGGCTCTTATTCTGATGATCGTAGTAAACATTCTGTTCAGAAATGAATTCCTCGTTTTTAAGTTTATTTTGATATTTAACATCATTAACTAGAGGGTAATCTTCCTGTTGTATTAATTGTTCAGTTCGAGTCAACAAGTTATCCACTACGGTTTCTGGACGATTCATATCTGAAGCAGTGTGTGTGTCAAATTGCAGCTGAACTTGTTCTACCTCTGTTGAAAAACGTTTAGGTAAACTAGAGGGAATTCTAACAGTAGTATTCATGACTTGACTAATAGCCTCTTTAATGAGCAGTGCCAACTCTTTTTCCTGACTGATACGCACTTGCTGCTTAGTGGGATGAACATTTACATCAACTAAACTATAATCCATCTCAATATTTATCACCGTAATTGGAAAACGTCCAACCATAAGTTTTGACTCGTATCCGTCAATAATCGCATTATTGATGGCATAGTTTTTAACGTATCGTCCATTAATAAAAATCGACATATAATTTCGATTGGATCGTGTTAATTCCGGTAAACTTGTAAATCCAGAAATCTTAAAATCTAAATTTTGATGACTAAATGCTTTCATGCTACGAGCAATCGCTGGTGTATAAACTCCGGCAATAGTCTGTTGAAGCTGTCCATTTCCAAGCGTTTTTATTAAACGATGCCCATCACTCAATAACGAAAATGAAATGTGTGGGTGTGACAAAGCTAGTCGATTGATTAAATCTGCAATATTCGCTGTTTCTCTTTGTAAAGAACTAACAAATTTTAATCTTGCAGGTGTATTGAAAAATAACTGTTCCACACTCAAACTCGTTCCTTTTCTAGCTGAATGAGCACGATGTTCCTCAACTTTCCCTGCCTTTAAATACACGTATGTGCCTATATTATCTCCAGTAGATGTTTCTAATGTCATGTGAGAAACAGAAGCAATACTTGGCAATGCTTCTCCACGGAACCCTAATGTTTTAATACGGAATAAATCTTCTCTAGAATACAACTTACTTGTTGCATGCCGTTTGAATGCTATCAACGCATCTTCCGGTTCTATACCATCCCCATTATCAATGACTCGAATTTTCTTTAATCCCGCTTCTTCAATGATGACATCAATCTGTGTACTATGTGCATCAATAGCATTCTCTACCAATTCTTTAACTACTGAAGCAGGTCTTTCAACAACTTCCCCTGCAGCTATTTGGTCAGCTAATAAAGCAGATAATTCCTGAATTTTCGCCATACTTCACCTACTCTCTCATATCATTGTTCCAACTTCTTCACAATACTTGCCTGTTATAAAACAGATATACCTTACAAACGAAAAGATATTCTGAACACTTTTTTTAAGGTCAGCCATGCTTAACTGCTTACTCTATTATTGGAGAAACATTTTTTGGTAAGCATCTTGTAGCATACATATATTGGTTAGTACAGTATCCACACAATTGGCTCCTTTCCCTCTATTATAGCAATATCTATAAAAAATGAACACAAAAAAGTATTTATTCTGTCATCTCACTTAATGTACATTCTAAACACATATCTTATTACAAATTAACATACCATGCAACACAGGACAAAATCCTTTCGTTTATGTTGTGGGCTTAAACGTCAATTGCCGCTCGACCATTCAACATTCGTATTTACTACAACTCAATAACATTTTTTAGTTTAATAGACTAATACATTTATCACTATATTGTATATAACATTCTTTTTATAAAAGATTCCACCTTATATAGCACCGTTTCCAAACATGACTGAACTCATTATAATTCTACTTGTTATAAAAATAATCGTGTTGACGAGATAAATGTTCGTCAACACGATTAATCAAAACAGGAGTCCCTGCTTATTATAAGTCAAAAGAATGTATATCATATTCTTGACATTCTTGATGATTTTTATACTTTTTATTTTTAATAATAGTATTATCTTGCTCTACGACGGCGAGTTCTTCTTAAAATTACGCCTGTACTTAACATCATTCCACCAACAAATGGTAATGCACTTTGTTCAGTTCCTGTCTTAGGTAACATATTATTAGACATTTCATCTTCCTGAGAATCTTTTTTAGTTTTATCTTCCGACATATCGTCATGTTTAGGTGACATCATACCTTGGTCGCCTTTATCCTTTGGCATGTCATCACGGTTTTGTGGCACCATTCCCTTGTTATCGCCCTCTGGTTTAGGCATCATGTCTTTGTCACCTTTATCCTCTGGCATATCATCATGTTTTGGTGGCACCATTCCTTTGTTGTCGTCCTCTGGTTTTGGCATCATGCCGTGATTACCTTTATCCTCTGGCATATCGTCACGTTTTGGTGGTACCATTCCCTTGTTATCATCTTCCGTTTTAGGCATTTGTACCTTTTTAGTACCTATTTCAACGAATTGGTCTACTACTAGTTTTGTTACCTTTTCATCAACTTTTTCTCTGGAAAGAACTTTATCGCCTTGTCTACGTACTTTATATGTTACTGTACGCTCTCCTTTTACGCCCATTTGTTTTAAATTTCGTGTACCTTGTGGCAAATCAGGATTTTCAATTTCTTTCACTTGATAGTCTACTTCAACTGTTTCTGTTTCAATACTCTCTACAATACTAGGAACAAGTGGTGTTGAAGGTTTTAATTTACTGAAGTATTCCTCTATTTGCTTACGAATGCTTTCAATAACTTTTGGAACAAATGTTCTATAATCTTTGTCACCAGATAAAGTAGCTTGTTTCAATGAATCAACTTCACTTTGTAATCGGTTAGCCAATACAATTGCTTCCATACCACCGTTTTTAAAAAGATTATCAATTAACAGTCTAGCTTCCTGTTTCCCATTTTCTATAGCTTGTAAGTATGCTGCGTAGTCTTTTTCATACTCTTTAACTTTATCTCTTGCTTGATCAAGGAATTGCTCTGCCAGTCCATCTACAGTATCATCAATGATCATAATAGCATTTTTGATTTTAGCTAAATCGTCTAATAATTTATTTACCAACGGTTTTTTAGAAACTTCTTTTTCTAAATCAGCTAAAACTTTTAAAACTTCCTCTTTTTTGTCTATAATTCCGACAATGCGTTTAATCTCATTCAACGCTTTACTAGCAACATTCTCTACATAATCACGTAGTCCACCTTCTAATTCAAGACTACCATAGTGATTATCTTTTGTTTGTTTTAACCCATTAGTAAATTCTTTTTCAATACTTGGTCTATTTGGATATTTTTCTCTGTATGGTACTACTTGACGTGTAAAAAGCTCTATTTTAGATTGAAGATGCACTTCTTGTAAATCCTTATATAGCTTTTCAAGTTCTGGGTCTAGTAAATTTAGGTAATTTGTATTCTTTGCATTGTCAATTTGTGTCAATCTACCTTTTCCCAATACAGAAACATGCTTCCATAAATATTTTTGCATTTTATAGTCATCTTTATCTGGAGCTTCAGGTAATTTATCTATTTCAGCTAAAGTCATTTCAAATTTTGTTCTTTCAGCTGTAAGTAATCTAATCAATGCCTTACGATTTTCTCTTTTTGCATCTATCAGTAACAAATTCGCATTATTTATAGCATTATATGGAGCTAAACTATCTAATGCTGAATTATAATGAGCCTTATGTTCATTTGTCAAATAAGATAATTTTTTAATCTCTTCACGAATTTTTTCGACCGTTTCAAAAGTCAACTGATCACGTTCTGCTTCTTGTTTAGCTTCATTTAAAATATTTGTGATTTCATCTTTAGATGACACATTATCTAATTGTTTTAAATATTTATCTTTCTCTCTTAAATAAGGTAATTTATTGACTTCATCTTTCGCTTTTTCAATGTCTGCTTGCAATGCTTCTCTTTGAATATTAGCCACATCTTTTTTAAATTGGTCTAAAATCTCTGTTCTAACTTTTCTTAAACTAGTTTCTTTTCCAATGATTGACTTATATTTATCTTTAAGAGATTGAGGTGCATTGGATTGGTCAATTTCCATTATTTTTTCAGTCTTACGTTTCTCTAATGCATCGGCATAATTCGCTTCCAGTACCGGTTTAAAATCATCTACTGTTTTAAATGATTGATACTCACCATTCTCATAAATTAATCCATAATTAACAAACTCAATCAAGGTTTGTTTCAACAGTTCTTCTGATGAGTTAGCATCAGCAAATCTCTCTGTCAAATCTGCACCTGGTGCATCACCAATGTTATCATTATAGTTACCATAATCGTCGTCAACTAATTCTTTAATAGTCTGATACATTTTTCTGTATTCTTCAATTCTTGACTGTGCAACGGACTGCACTTCTACTGTTTCATTATCAGCATATACAGTAACGCCATTATACATACTTGCTCCAAATAAAATGGCTGCAATTGCAATGGATCCAACGCCCAGTTTACCTTTCCGAATAGAATATTTTAACATTTTATGTTTTTTATTATCACTATACATAATTTTACATAAGTGGTACTCTTATCCACTTTATCTCCTCTCGTCTTTATTATTAACGTAGAAAACATTACCCATTTTCCACAAATAGATACTGCTCCTTTATGTAATAGCATACCAAAACAACCTATACTTATCGTGACATATTTATGTTTTTTACGTATTTTTTAAGCTAAATACGTACCAGAAAACTCAAAATATTCTGACAACACTTTTAAAACCTATCATAAAACTGAATAAACATTCAATTTCTTTAACACTAACAAAAAACTTCACATCACGTAAAATTCATGTCATAAATCAAGAAAATATCTAGCAATATATTCCAATTTTTAAACTCAAAATTTCACGCCAAAAAACGCATAAAATCATTACCTTCTTTGATATAAACTATTTATTTGTCCAGTTAATAAATCAGAACTAGAAATAACAAAAATTGCGAAAAATCTTCATTTATAAACGAAGATTTTTCGCAACTTTAAACATATCACTTCAAACGATGCTTAACTTTTTCCTCTAATTATTTTTGTATAACTCAGTGGAACACCTCTATTTTGCTCCAACAACATTTGATAAAAACAAAAGAACCGAGTTCTTTCTTAGAACTCGGTTCTTAAAGGTTAGTTGTGACACTATTATTTTAATGTTACAGTTGCTCCAACTTCTTCTAATTGAGCTTTCAATGCTTCTGCATCGTCTTTTGATAAACCTTCTTTAAGGATTGATGGAGCACCATCTACTAATTCTTTAGCTTCTTTCAAGCCTAAACCTGTTGCTTCGCGAACAACTTTGATTACTTTGATTTTGCCATCTCCAGCGCTTGTTAACTCTACATCAAACTCAGTTTTTTCTTCTGCTGCTGCAGGACCTGCTGCTGCTACAGCTACTGGAGCTGCTGCTGTTACGCCAAACTCTTCTTCAATTGCTTTTACTAAATCGTTTAATTCTAAAATTGTTGCTTCTTTAATGTCTGCAATAATTTGTTCAATATTTAATGCCATTATAAATTCCTCCGAATGTTTTTATTTTTTTATACCCATATTTGTATAGGAATGAATAAAGAAGTTCTATTATGCCACTTCTTCTTTTTGCTCTGCAACAGCTTTGAAAACCAATGCAGTATTGCGAACTGGTGCTTGTAATACTGATAACAACATTGACAACATACCATCGCGATTTGGTAAAGCAGCTAAGGCTTCTACTTCCGCTTTTGAAGTTACCTTACCTTCAACGATACCAGCTTTAATTTCTAGTGCTTCTGCTGTCTTAGCAAATTCTGCAATAATTTTTGCAGGCGCAACTGCATCTTCATTGGAAAACGCAACAGCAGTTGGTCCAATTAAAGCCTCGTCTAAACCTTCTAAATTATTAGCTGCTACAGCACGGCGTACAATACCATTTTTTAATACTTTAAATTCTACACCAGCTTGACGTAATTGAACACGTAAATTAGTTACTTGCTCAACTGTTAACCCTAAATAGTCAACAATAACAACTGAAGATGCATCTTCAATTTTCTTAGCTACTTCTTGAACTAATTCAGCTTTTTTAGCAATAATCGCTTCACTCATGATTTCACCTCCATTAAATTTGGGATAAGACTTTTCATAAAAAAAGCCCTACATCACCCAAGACATAGAGAAATACAGAAATATTCCGAACGTAATCTCCCTCGGTAGGATATTAAGGAAAACTCCACCTACTGTCTTTGGTAGCTTTATAACTTTTACCATTCTACAATACACTCTTCTAATTGTCAATAGATTTTAACGAATAATCATTAAAATCATGCATACTCATATTTTATAAAACAATTAATACAAAAAATATACATTATAAATAAGTCATAATACACCTCAAATGCTATACTCTTTTTTACAAACTAACGATAACCAATATAATCATTGGACAAATATAACTACTTCTTATGATTATGTATGTAAATTTATACGCCATTCTAAAATTGGCATACCTACTCCATTTCATGTAAAAAAACACTGTATCGCGTAAATTTCACTATTTTACATTACTATCTAACCAGTTTTAGTGAAACATTAATAAATCAAATAGTCTATCGCTAACCAAATAAGCAGTCATTCTCATCAACAAATTTAAGATATATACATGAATATTTAAATCATAATGGAGTACCTACTTTATTTAAAATGATTTTTCACATATTATCTAGCCCTTTATCATATAGATAAACATTTACCTTAAATCTCTTCATTTTGACTTAGACAAGCTGCTTATCCCATAAATCATAAGAAAAAACAGAGGACTTATCACATAGCATTGATGAAAAAATAGGTTTTCCTCACTTTCTTATATAAAAACAAAGAACCGGGAAAGACATTTCCAAATAACAGAACCTTCGGGAAATCAACGTTGATTCCTCAAAATTTTAAAACTATCGCTTCAGACAATGCCTAACTCCTTTTACTTCCTTTATTGTACACACAAAAAATAGCACGAAACCAACCATTAAACAAATTGATCTCGTGCTATTTGTATGTTAAATCCTAAATAATTGACCTTGTTTACTCATCATCGTCATCATCTTGAGCATTCAATAATGCATTAACATTAACTGTATTTGCTTTAGCATTTTCAGCTAAATCATCTGATGAACCGACCAATTCATTATTTAAAAACGCAATAACCATTGGCATATTCATTCCTGCATATAAATCAAATTTAGCTCCACTCATCAATAAACGTGATGCCACATTACAAGGTGTTCCTCCCATTAGATCAGCCAACACTGTATACTCTTCTAAATTAGCAACTGTGTCTTCAAATTTCTTTTGAAAATCTTCAGCACCTTCTGATGGTAATAAAGCAACTGTATGGATAATCTCTTGAGGCCCCATAATCATTTCTGTACTTCTTTTTAATTCCTCACAGAATGTTCCGTGACTTACTAAAATTAAATGTTTTCCCATTAATGTTCTCTTTTCTTAAATTATTTAGATAAAATAACTGCTCCATTGAATGCGTAATGACCAATTGCACTAACTGCAATGATGATACCAATAACGATGAAAATCGCTTTTGTTGAGCTCATTCCTTTTTTACCTAATAACCAATAAATACCACCTGTTACTAAAGCTGGCAATAAGCGTGGTAAAACCATATCCAAATAATTTTGAATATTGATTTTAACTCCGTACACTTCAGGAACAGCTGCAATTTTAACATTAACCATTGTTGCTACTAAGGCACCAACCATGAATACACCCATTACAGCAGCAGCATCTGTTAAAGCAGTTAAACGAGATTGCATTGTAGTCACTAAACTAACGCCCTCTTTATAAGCAATCTCCAATTGAATCCAACGGAAAACGTTGATTAACATTGCTACAGCTATCCAAATGAACACACCTACTGGAGAATTTGAAACTGCCATATTAGCCGCCAAAGCTCCACAAATCGCTGGAACAATAGAACCGAATAAAGCATCACCAATTGAAGCAAATGGCCCCATTAAACCTGTCTTAATCCCTGAAACAGCTTCTTTAGCAGCAACACCTTCTTTTTCTTCTAGAGCTAAATCAATCCCTGTAATAACAGTATGGAAGAAGTTAGATGTATTAAAGAATTGTGCGTGTGTTTTCATCATTTCTTTTAATTCAGGTGTTCCATCTCCGTACATTTTACGTAATTGAGGCAAGATAATGTATAAATAACTTGACCCTTGCATACGCTCGTAGTTCCATCCCCATTGGAATGTAAACAAACTACGACGGTTAATTTGATTCATATCTTTTTTTGTTAATTTATAATTAGATTTCGTCATCGTCGATTTCCCCCTCTGTTGATGCACTTGCAGTAACTACTTTTGGAGCTTCAATAGCTTTTTTGAAATGCAATGTAGCAATCGCAAAACCGATTAGAGCAATAGTTAAAATTGGTAAACTAGTAAATACGCCACCAAAAGCACCTACTTTTTCAGCAACTTCTTTAGGTAATGCACCAAATAATTTACTTACACCGTTACCCAATGTACCTGCATAACTAAATAGTGTTGTAAATAATGCTGTAATTGTAAATCCTGCAATTAAATATGGGAAGTGTTTTTTCACTGGTAAATAACGTAATAAAATGGCAAAACCGACACCTGGTAATGCACCACCAGCTACAGTTAACCCTTGAACTAACCAAGGCAATTCACTATTCATATATTTTGTTACTGACTCTACAACATTTACACCAAAACTTAATGCTAAAAATACTGGTAAAGCACGAGATAATGCCCAAGGCAATGCACCTAGTAAATAATTACGTTCAATTCCTTTATAGTTAAAATCTTCAATGTGTTTATCAATACGATGTGCAAAATATGTTGTTGTGAAACGTCCTAACACGTCTGTTTGAACCATTAACGCAGCAACAGGTACTGCGATTGTAGCAAGTGCTACTTCCGGTTTCATATCTGGAATTGCAATTGAGAAAGCTGTCGCTAAAACTGCACCTGATGTAGCATCAATACGAGAAGATCCCCCAAATGTTCCTACACCTAGCACTGTTAACTGTAAACTTCCTCCGATGAATAAACCTACATTCAAGTCCCCCATAATTAAACCAGTAATAAAACCTGCAAATACTGGTGAACCAGCTGATGACACAATAGTCAACTCATCTAAAATTTGATAACCTGAATACAATGTCAATAATACAATTTGCCATATTTGCATGACAATATCCTCCTTTTCCCCTGTGGGTTAATATTTTTTATTATTTATTTAATAATTTCATGAAATCCTCTGCTGCGTCATTTGGAGTCATTTGAGCAATCAATTTCACCCCTTTCTCATGCAATTTTCCAAAGACTTCAACATCAGCATCCACAACGTTGATAGATCGTGTAATTGAACGTGTTTCAGGTGTTTGTGACATATTTCCAACATTAATCTCTTCAAGAGATACACCTGCTTCAACTAATTTCAAGAAACGATCTGGTTTCTTAGCAACAATCAATACTCTTTGTGCATCATATTTCCCAGCTAAAATGTTAGCTGCGGCTTTTTCAATAGGCAATACACTTAATTTCACACCTGGTGGTGTGGCTAATTTTAATGCTTGCTTTCCAATATCATCAGTAGCCACTTCATCATCAATAACCATGATACGAGAAATATTCAATTTACTCGCCCATAAATTAGCAACTTGACCATGAATTAAACGTCCATCAATTCTTACTGCAATAATACTCATTATTATTTTTCCTCCTCATTTGCATACTCCAAAATGATATGCTCTTTTTTCAATGTAATATTTTCTTTATATTTTCCTTCTGTTTCAAACACAATAACGGTGTTTTCTCCCTGTTTTAACAATCCACTTGGCACATATAGTGTCATAAATGGGCCTTTTTCCCAGTATCTGCCTACATTAAATCCATTAACCCATACAAACCCTTTACCAAAGCCACTCATATCAATGAACGTATCTTTTACTTCTTCTATATTAAACTCGTAGCGATAAAAGCTAGGTACACCCTCATGCCACTCTTTTGAAAAATCAATGTTTTGGCTATTTTCAAAAGGTAAAAGATATTGCTTCCAATTTAATAAAAAGTGTAAATCTGCACTCACTCCAGTACGAATACCTTTATGCTGCGTATGAGCCAAATACTTATGCCCATAATTCACTCGTCCCATATTTTCAACTAACACATCTAATTGATGATTTGTTTTACGTATTGATTCTACTAAAATATCATCACCAATCTCATCACGATACTGCGTAGTTACATGCTTTTCGTTTACAAAAAACTGAACACGATCACTAGCATCAATCACACGGTAACGCTCTACATCAGCATCTACTAAAGTATTCGTTCGATATAAAATATATCCATACTCTTGAGATAAATCCTCCATTGTTTGTGGATACACACTTTCTTTTACTTGTGCAATATCCTCAATCACACTAAACAGACTGACTTTGTTTGATAAAGGAATTTCTTTTTCCTCCAAACACTCTTTATAAAGGGGTTTATCTTGTTTTAAATGTGGATAATATGTTTGCAGCATATCATATACAGCAAAATATTTTTTCGTAGGATTTCCCTGCTCATCTAATAAAGCATCATAATCGTATGAGGTTACTTGTGGTAAATCCTTTTGTTTCCTAGCAGAGCATCCATTCATAAACCCGAAGTTTGTTCCACCATGGAACATATACAAATTGATACTTCCTAAATCCATTGTTTCTTTAACCGCTTGTGCCAATTCTTCAGGCTCACGTCTAATGACAGTCTCACCCCAACGATTAAACCAACCGTCCCAAAATTCCATACACATTAACGGCCACTTTTTATGATGTTCATCAAAAAACACTTGCATATCTGCGAAATTTTGAGTTGCTTTTGATCCGAAGTTTCCAGTCACCAACACATCGTCTTCAATTAAGCTCCCTGCTCTCAACGTCGCTCTCCAAGGTCCATCGGATGTAAACAAAGGCATCTCAAGACCTCTATCTTGCATGAACTTTTTAATTGCTCTTACATATACCTTATCTTGTCCATAGGAACCGTACTCATTTTCGACTTGGAACATCAAAATATTTCCACCGTGATGTAATTGATGAGGAACTAATTTCGGTAGCAACACATCATAATAACGTTCAACAGCTTTTAAAAACAATTCGTCACTTGAACGAGGACGCATATCTTTTTCCGATAATAACCACGCAGGCAGTCCACCAAATTCCCATTCAGCACAAATATATGGTGAAGGTCTTACAATGGCATAAAGCCCTAAATCTTGTGCCATATCTAAAAATTTTTGCACGTCTAATTGACCTTCAAAATAAAATTTACCTTTTTTAGGTTCATGTAAATTCCAAGGAATATACGTTTCAACAGTATTAAATCCTAACGCTTTTAAGTTAAATAAAGAATGATACCAATCACATGGATGAACTCTAAAATAGTGGATAGCACCAGATAAAATTTTAAATGGTTTACCATCTAATAAAAATTCTTCTTGAACATCAAACACACTCAATGTATATACACCCCCTTATCATCTGTAAACGATTTCCTCGTCATTTGTATATTAATATAAAAGAATTTATTTGTCAATCCCTAAATTTTAGTTTATAATACTTAATGCTCTAATATAGAAAAGGAGAATGAAAATATGAAATTACCAAAATATCAACGCATTTATAAAGATTTACAACGTAAAATTGAAATGGGTGCATTTGAAAATGGAGATAAATTTTACACAGAACAAGAATTAATCAACATGTATGACGTTAGTTCCATTACAGCCATTAGAGCATTAAATGAACTTGCTAAAAACGGATATATCGTTAGAAAACAAGGAAAAGGATCATTTATTTCTCGCTCAAGAAAACATAGACGTATCGTCTTTTCAGATATCGAAAAATTTGAAGTAGGATCAGATAGTGTAACAGTTCTTTCAATGACCAAAGGAAATGAACCGGATATTCTTAAAAAATTAAACTTATCCTCACATGACTTCTATTTTTGTATCATACGTACAAGAGAAGCCAACGGTGTAAAATACTTATACCATAAAACATACATTCCTGAGAGATACATTAAACCAGAGGTTGACAAATCTTACTACGCCTCTATTTATGAACGCTTCAAAGAAGACTTTGATATTCACATGACTAATGAAATCTCTACTGAAACTAATGAAATTTTATTCCCAGCACCACATGATGTTATAGACGGTTTAGAATTAACATCCCAAGAACCCGTAGTGTTACAAATTAGAACAACTCAATCTTCCTTATCAAGACATGTTTTTGAGTATATTGAAACCTACAAAAAATGGGATTACTATAAAATAGAACTACTATCTAATCCTACTTTATATTAACTAAAACCCTTTCAATCATTCGTTTAATAAATCCTAATAGCCACAAATAATAACGTGGCTATTAGGTTATTTTTTACGACTTCATTACTCTACAACAACTTTGTCATGCCATGAACTTGCCGTTTTCGTTAATACTGCATTTAATTCTTCAATATTTTTACGTCCTTGACTTTCTAGCCATGACACAGCTTCATCTTGTCCTTCTAAAACAAATGGTTTAACACCATGTTGCCATGTTGCACGTCCACATAATACACCATTAAACGTTGAACCTGCTTCTTTAGCAAATAATAATGTTTGTTGGAATAATTCAGCAGACACACCTGCACTCAAGAAAATAAATGGTAAATGTGTCACTTCGGATTGTTGTTTAAAGAATTGTTTTGCCTCTGCTTGAGTATATGCTATCGGTCCATCTGTAAAGCCCTCTACAAATTTCATATTAACAGGTACTTCAACTTTCAACACATCCACTTTATATTGAGGTTTGCTAAATTCTATCATCATGTCATTTACTTTATGAGGTTTTACTTTAGCATACTCTAAAGAAGATGTATCTGATTGATTAGCATCGTATGACACTAACTCTAAATAGAATGGAATATCTTCTGCAGCACACTCGCTACCTAAACGTTCAACAAAAGCATGTTTAATATCATTGATATGGCTAGCTTCATCAATATCGTAATACAATAGGAATTTAATTGCATCTGCTCCTTGTTCTTTCAGACGTAAAACAGACCAATCCTCCAATAGATCTGGTAGACGTCCTGGTACAGTTGCATCATATCCAGTTTTTTCATAAGCTAACAATAGCCCTGCTTGAGCATCTCTATTTTTAGCAGCAGGCAAACCATACTCTGGATCTAATAAAATAGATGATGCATAAGGTGTTAAATGTTTAGACACCAAAACTTTAAACTCTGAAATTGTTTGTTCTGTAGGCTCTACATCTAAAGCACTAACCATTTTTTTCAATGCACCACGTTGGTCAATAGCCAAAGCACTAATAACACCCGCTTCGTTAGATAATCTATCCATAGCAGCTTTTTTATTTTTTGTTAAATGTAACATATAATTCCTCCTCTATATTGCGTGAGATTTTCCCACTATATTATTCACTAAGGGTATAAAACGTTTTTAGAGCATTTTATAAAACCATAAAACCACTCTGATCTATGTGCTACCTTTATTGTATCGTATTTGTACTCCGTTTACCATACTAAATTCAGCACTATTCAAGATTTAATCAAGAGGGTGTATAATCACACCTTTTACAACACGATTGACTGTTCCACTTGGAGAAGGTGTATCCGGTGTATTTCCTACTTTAATAGATGCCAACAAGGACACTGTTTGTGCAACAACCACATCAACAATAGCTAAATAACCATCAGGTAAAGTTAGAGAAGATTGCCCAAGTTCAAAGACCGTACCTTGATATGTTTCTAGAGGATATTGTGCAATGGCAACAACATTATTCACGATACTATCTGCATGAATCTCATTTAAGACATCAATATCATATTGTTGAGTATATTCTTGATTGCTCACAAAGCCAAATACTAATGTTTGTGGACTTAAAAATGATTTTGGACCATGTCGAAATCCCATAGAAGAATCGAATGCTGTTGCAATTTTTCCAGCTGTTAATTCTAACACTTTCAACTGTGCCTCTCGTGCCAATCCAGACAAGCTACCTGATCCTAAATAAACAATACGATCAATATTTGGTGCTAACAATTCAGCAATTGTTTCCTCTTGGTTCAAAACAGATGCCCCCAAGACAGACAAAGTATCAACATAGCGTTCTTTTTCCTTAATATCTGTTGTATCAAAAATTAGCAATCCAGATAACGCCATACAAGAATAACTACCAGTCATCGCAAATCCTTTATCATTGGAACGCTCCGGCATTAACAATAAATAGTTTCTCTTATCATCTCCAGCCTTTTTAGCTAATTCTCCATTTTCAGCACATGTAATTGTAATATGGTACAACTGATTAACCAGCTGATTAGCCAATTCAACCGTTGCAACACTTTCTGGACTGTTCCCACTACGTGCAAAAGACACTAAAACTGTAGGCTCGTCTGGCAATAAATACTCATGTGGATTAGAGACAATATTGGTTGTTGCAATACTCTCAAAAATATAACGCGTTGTGTTTCCCACACGCATTAAATGGGGCATAATCGTATCTCCAACGTATTGGGAAGTCCCTGCTCCTGTAAAAATAACACGTATTTTTTGATTTTCCTTAACAGAAATTCCATCTAAAAACGTTTGCAATGCTTGACGATTATCTTGATAAATAGCAAACGTTTCTTTCCACAACTCTGGTTGTTGCTGAATTTCACGTGTCGTAATATAGGCACCTTGTTGTTTTAATGCCTCATCTTGTAATGTAAACATAAAATCCTCCTTTATAAACTCTCATTATAATGAGTAATGGTATACTTAAACAAATCCGCTCTTGCAACACTTTGCGTCCATTCAACTACTTGATTTCTTTGATTATACGCTAAACGGCTCAAATACAAGGCTGGAGAATTGAGCGGAACCTCCAATACCATCGCCTCCTTATATCGCATTATACTAGCAAAAATTTCTTCCTCTGCCATTTTAACTATCTGTTCACATTCTTCAAAAATAGTATACAAGGCTTTAGATTCGACTTTTTCCTTTGTTAATCCTTGACACACATCAACTGGTAAATACGTCGTTTCCACCATCATTGGCTGGTCATTCGCCAAACGCACCCTCTTAATTTTATACACAAAGTCTTCAATTGATACATTCAGCACATGAGAAACTCGCTTACTTGCTTGAATTTTTTCAAAAGATAACACCTTAGTTGTCGGCACTTTCCCTTCTTGGAGCATTTTATCTGTAAAACTATACATTGTAGCCAAATTGGTTGCATTCAATTTGTTATCTGCAACAAATGTTCCTTTGCCATGTACTTTATAAATGTACCCTAAACGCTCCAGCTCTAAAAGTGCCTGCCTAACAGTAGTCCGACTCACTTGGTATTCTTTGACCAATTCTCTCTCCGAAGATAATTTTTCATGCACTTGCAATGTGGATTCTATTTTTTCTTTCAAGCGATCAACTAAACGATCATATAATGGTTGGTTCATCACATTTCTCCTAACTGGTCATTACCACATATTAAGTATACTCCATTTTAGCTTATCGGTCAACGGCAAACAAAAAAACAGAGGAATTTATTCCAAGTATAATAAAAAACAGCTCCTCAAAAATACACTATCTAAATTGCAAATAAAAAACAAAACATCAGCCATACTTCCTAATCTGAAAGTAAAAAACAGGACAAACAATTCTCCTATATTGCATAAATCAAAGATAAACACCATGACAAAATTATCCTGAATTAATTGCAAAACAAAAGTAAGGCAAAACATTATCTACATTACCTAAATTGTAAATAAAATCAGCATAAACGCTTCTTGTATACTGCATAAATTACCTATATTTACCTTACAATAAATATAGTATTAGACTATATATTTTGTTCTATTTTTAGCTTTTAAATTGAGCACACATCTATCGACAAAATAATTCGAAACCCTAATAGACACTTCATTTGAAGCTATTAAAAAATTGTTTCCCTAAATAATTTCCAGTTTTCTTTATACCGTCTTACTCCAAGCACTTATCCCCCGTTTGCCTTCTGCTTATTTAACCTTAATCACACTATGTTTAAACTCTTTCTCAATATATCCATACTCTATATCGCTAAAAACGATTTATTTCTACTATCCAGAGTAAAAAATGAATAAAATTTATCTATAAAACATATTTATGATATAATAACTACTTTAAGGGAGGAGATAATATGACAATACAATCTATATTACAATCATTGCATACTATTCAAGAATGGCAAGAGAACACCTATCGACACTTGCATGCCAATCCTGAACTATCCATGCAAGAAGTGCATACTAGCGCCTTTATTAAAGACACTTTACTTGCATACGGATACGATGTTCACACTATTGGAGGTGGCATTGTCGGTATTTTAAAAAACGGAGAAGGGGCATCGGTACTATTCCGTGCCGATATTGATGCACTACCTGTTAAAGAAGATACTGGGCTAACTTACGCCTCACACATTACAACTAAAGATGCACATGGAAACCCCGTTCCTGTCATGCATGCCTGTGGACACGACATGCATATTGCTGCTGCACTTGGAGCAGCATGGGCTTTGGCGACACATCAAAAAGAATGGAGTGGCACATATATTGCACTTTTCCAACCCGGAGAAGAAACTGCTTCTGGTGCTAAAGCTATGCTTGAAGACGGACTTTTGGAAAAAATCCCTAAACCTGATTTAGCCTTATCCCAACACGTCTTAACTACTCCAGAAGCGGGGAAAGTAGGCGTCAAAGCCGGAGCATTTCTTTCAAGTGCCGCCTCGCTCAAAATCATTATCCATGGAAAAGGAGCACACGGATCAATGCCTCATCTTAGTATTGATCCTATCATTATTGGAGCATCTCTAATCACAAAACTTCAAACAATTGTTGCAAGAGAAATAAACCCATTTGATTTTGCCGTAGTCACTGTAGGTTCTTTCCAAGCAGGTATTAGCGCAAATACTATTGCCGATAGTGCCACACTTTTGCTAAATATACGTGCCTATGACGAAACAATCAAAGCAAAGCTTATCGCCTCCATTAAACGTATTGCCATTGGAGAATGTCAAGCTGGCGGTTGTTTGCAAGAACCAACAATCTCTATTTCCGACAATTTCCCCTTGACAGATAACGACGAAATGCTTGCTCATCAAGTAATTACTGCATTTGAAAACTATCTTGGCAAAGAAAACGTTGTATCTTATCCAGCTATGAGTGCCTCCGAAGATTTTTCATATATTCCAAGAGCATTCAATATCCCTTATTTATACTGGGGATTTGGTGGATTTACAAAAGATCAACCTATCTATGCTAACCACAATCCACGCTTTGCCCCCGCTATTTATCCAACATTATTGACAGGTACCAAAGCTGCTATTATTGCAATCATGACTTACTTAAAACATGAATAGCACGTTATAATTTTGATTCACTAATGAATATTATACTTATAACTCATATAAGCAATGCTTCAAATTAAGACATTATCTATATGATTTTAATCATTATCTTACTTTAAGAGGAATAGCTAAACCACAGTCTAGCTGTTCCTCTTAATAATCAAAATCGCATAAAAACATCTCCCTATTTGCCGTGCTTTTATAGAAGAATTCGTGTATAATAGGCATAGCTCTTTATGAGCAATTTATTTTCGAGGTGTTTTATGGAAAATTGGATTACATCCTTTATGAGTCAATATGGGTATTTTGCAATATTTTTATTAGTTGCTTTGGAAAATGTTTTCCCACCCATTCCATCTGAGATTATTTTAACCTTTGCTGGATTTATGATTATATCTACCCACATGAGTTTTTTAGGAGTTGTCATTGCAGCAACACTCGGTGCTGTTATAGGTGCAATCATTTTATACGGTCTTGGTGCATTATTAAAAAAAGAAACCATTGAAAATATTCTTGACGGTAAAGTCGGAAAAATTATGGGCTTTAAACGTGAAGATGTTGATAAAGCTATCTCATGGTTTAATAAAAAAGGTGCCATTACAGTTTTATTTACACGTTGTATTCCCGTTGTGCGTAGTTTAATTTCCATACCTGCTGGAACTTCTCGTATGAACCTTATCCCATTTACAATTTATACAACAATCGGAACATTTATATGGAATATTTTACTCGTATGGCTAGGTCAAATTGCCGGCGAAAATTGGGAAGCTATGGCAGTTAATATTGAGCATATCTCCAGTATTTTCAAGTACGGACTTGCTATTACTGGTATATTAGCCATTGGATATATCATCTATCGCAAACAAAAACGTAAACACATATAATCTTAATCTATTAAGAAAGGACTTTTGCTTATGACAAATAAACCAAATCCTAAAGATAGTCGGTTTATTAATTTTCTAGGGGGCTATAATTTATTATATGCTCTAACAGTTGCCATTTTACTGTGCGTTTTTATTTTATTATTAAATAGTATCTCTTTTGTTTTTAATCCGATTAACGTAGTTATTATGTCTATTGCAACACCAATGTTACTGGCTATCATTTTCTACTATATGTTTGTTCCTCTAGTAGATTACTTATATACATTACGTGTTCCTAGAAGCATTGGAGCTGCTATTTCGATTATTTTACTCATTATTTTGTTCGTGGTTAGTTTTGGATTAGCTATTCCTATTATTGTCAATCAAATTACTTCATTTGCTAAAGCCATTCCAGGATTAGTAAATAATTTGGTAAACATCTTGGAAAAATACTCATCAAGTGCAGAGTTTCAAGTATACTATAAGCAAGCAATCGATTGGATCAACAGTAGCTTAAATGGCATTGCTCAACAATTACTTCAAACACTGACAACAACCATTCAAGGAATTTCATCAATCATTTCTACCGTTTCAAGCGTACTCATTGCATTGATGACCTTTCCCATTTTCTTAATGTTTTTACTTATTGACGGTCGTCAATTTAAAAATCAATTTTTACAACTCTTTCCATCTCAAACGAGATTAGAATTAGACACATTATTAAAAAATATCAACTTAAAAGTCGGAGCCTACATTAAAGGTCGTCTTTTTGTTAGTTTTTTAGTAGGTGCTTACTACTTTATCACATTAACAATTATTGGAATGGACTATACATTTGTTTTAGCATTTTTAGCCGGACTATTAAGTTTAATTCCTTATTTAGGTGCCGTCATTGCCTTGGTACCTCTTATTATTGTTGCTCTAACCAAATCTACAATTACTGCAATTCTAACTCTAATCATTTGGGGATTTGCACAAATTTTGGACGGCAATATTTTAGGTCCAAGTATTATTGGACGCAATTTGAATATTCATCCGCTAATGATTATTATTGTTTTAATTGGTTCAGGAAGTTTTCTTGGTGTAGTAGGCATGATTATCGGTATTCCTGTGTATGCCATTTTACGTGAAATTTTTATGTTCTTTTTCAAAAAATACAAGAAACGTTATGTTCGCTTTTTTAATGATAACAACGAATATTAAACCGTATTTAAAAGATTTAACGAACATGTCTAAACAAAAACTGACTTTACACTCCTTGATGTAAAGTCAGTTTTCTCCATTTTCAGTAAGTTTTTTGATCAAACACTGATTTGCTTAAAAGTACTTGTATTAATAAACCCTTTTTAATCTAATAAAAGAACATTCATCCCTGACATAAAAATACACATGCTTTTATTTATATCTGTTAAAACTATGCATTTTTATGTACACTCTAATAAATATTATTTATCACAAAATCTATATGTAGATTTTCTCTACTCTAAGCTATAAGCACACTCTCTATTTCATACGCTATTAAATAATGCATTCTTCACGAAAAGACAATTATAAAAATCCTGCGATTAAAACAATAATACCTAACACAATACGATATTTTCCAAACACAGTAAAATCATGTTTTTTGATATAAGATAATAATTTTTGAATAACAATCATAGATACGAGGAAAGATACTAATACTCCTACGATTAAAATTAATACCTCTTCTAAACTGTAATGAAATCCAAAACGGATTAATTTTAACGTACTCAATCCAAACATTGCTGGAATACCTAAGAAAAATGAGAATTCAGTCGCCACATAACGTGATGTCCCTAATAATATAGCCGCTAAAATTGTTGCCCCTGATCGTGATGTCCCAGGAATTAACGCTAACACTTGTGCCATACCAATAAATAACGCTGTTTGATAAGTCAAACTTTCTAATGTTTTCATTTTTTCAACATGTTTATAGTGTTTTTCAATAAAGATAAATCCTACCCCATAAAGAATCAACATTAAGGCAACTGTAAAAGCATTCATAAAGTTTGCTTCAATCCAATCATCTAGCTTATAAACAAGAACTGCTGGAATTGTGGCTATAGCCACTTTATACCAAATTGACAATGTTTCTTTTCTTTGAAGGTGTGTTTTAGTTGGCGAAAAAGGATTTAATTTATTGAAATATAGGACGATAACAGCAAGAATTGCCCCTAATTGAATAATCACTTTAAACATTTCAAAAAATTCAGCACTTACCTGTAACGGCATAAATTTATTTAATAAAATAAGATGCCCTGTGCTACTAATGGGTAGCCATTCTGTTATTCCCTCCACAATACCGTAAATAATAACCTTAATTAACTCTAACATAACCATATAATCTCCTTAATTCAAGCATATATGCCTAGTATAACACAAATCTCTCAAATATTCTGTTTATGATAGCCTTTCCCGTTTTATTTTAATCAAAAAGAACCGATTTTTACTATTGTTTTATTTTCCCAAAAATATACTATATTCACCATGTAGGGTTCGTATGTTCGATTTTTTCAAAAAACAAAATAAACAAATGCCTATTTACACATCAGCAAAAGGTACAATCATTCCTATTTTAGAAGTGAATAACCTCGTCTTTTCAAAAAAATAATGAATAAGCGCTTTATGATACACTCTAATAATGAAAACTATATCGTTTCACCAATCTCATAAAAAATTGTTAGCATTTATCCATCACAACATACTATTGAAATTATAACAGATAATCTTTAATCCGCATTGGTATTGATACTATGAAATTAAATGAAAAAAAGTCTTTACACAACAAAAATTGTGAGAAATCAACATTTACAAGCACTGATTTCTCACAATTTTAAACATACCACCTCAGATAATGTTTAATTTTTCCCTGCTCCATTTTAAACAGTTTTTCATTCTCGCTTTCAATAGAGCATAACGATTTTATTAACATGACACTTAACACACTAATCGCGATAGTTACCGCCCTCAACGCCAAAGTATTCTTCCAAACTTAACTTGGAGCGATAAATCTCCTCTGCTTCTTGACCAATATAACGAATATGCCACGATTCTGCTTGATACCCTGTACTGTATTCTTTTCCAGGTGTATAACGCACAATAAATCCATAACGATGTGCATGTTCTGCTAACCATTTAGATGCAACAGGTTCTTCTAGTAAAGTCCCTTGTTCATCTTCCCATAAATCAAACACTAAACCTAATTGATGCTCACTGTATCCTGGTCTAGCGGAATATGTATCTGCTTTTTCTTTTCCGTCAGTTTCAACGTATTTATTATAGAAATAAGATTGTAGGTTGTAATCTCTAAACCCACTATATCCACTAGCTATAGCAAATCCCTCTTTACGCATAGCCTCTTGCAATTTTAACAATGCAGCTTTTGCAACAGCATCTTCTCCTGGATTATAGTCTTTTGACACAGGATACTTCTTATTCACTATAGGAATTTTGTCATATTTCCCTTGAATAAAATAGTAATGCTCCCCTTTTTGCAAGACTGATTTACTCGCTAAACTAGTACTTTCTTGTGTTGTTGTAACTATGTTTGAAGAAGATATGTTACTCTCTTGTTGTTGACAAGCACCTAAAAATCCACTGCATACAATTACATAAATTAATTTTTTATACATCATTTTCTTCTGTTCCTTTCTATAAAATATAGTATATCATATTTCCTAATAAGAAACAGTTCTCAGTTGAAAGCATGATTTTATTTTGCTATACTGTACCTCATTGTAAATAAAATGAAAGGACTATTTATATGAACCACATGATTACGCATTTAAAGAAATATAAAAGATCTTTAAGCGTCATTGTTCTATTAACAATTTTACAAATTACAGCTGGACTACTTACCCCTACCATTTTATCCACTCTCGTTTCTGAAGGTATTTTAAAACAAGATAATCAACAAATCACTACACAAGGTTTATTAATACTAGCTATGTCAAAATGATAGAGCTATGTTTAGCAATTGTAATTGCACGTTTAATTGGAAAATTTCCCGCTAGTTTTTCTAAATATTTACGTCTATCCATGTTTAAAAAATTCAACAATTTTCAATGCAGGACTTCCAAACTTTTGGAACAGTTTCCTAAATTAACCGAACAACAAAAGATATTCAGAATTTATCACAAACAATTGGGTTTACAATAGGAATGGCTTTGGTTGCACCATTCATGCTCATTGGTTCTATTATTTTATCCATACGCATCAACGCACAGTTATCATTAGTTTTACTCACTACTGTGCCTATTTTATCCATTTATATTCTTATTATGATGCACTATATTTCTAAAGATTTCACTACTCTTCTCCAATCTACAGATACACTTACTCAAATGATACGTGAACTATTGACAGGAATTCGTGTCATCCGTGCATTTAATAAAAATGAGTATGAATTAGAATGTTTTGACAATGTAAATCAACGTTATGTCATCAAGATAGGAGAAACACATGCTCAATATCATTCAAACCAAAAATTCAAGTAAAAAATACTTTATAAATTGTCGACACATTTAATAATATAACGATAATAAACGCAACAATCTTTATAATATTTATTTTGGTTCTCTTTTCTCTCCAAAACCATATAATAGATAGACATTAACAACTAACTGAATAAAATAAATGATGTTTTCCATAATATTCTCCTAATTAAAATCTCAGCAATAGTATATCTAGACGTCCAACCAACTTCCCTAATAACATTTGCACTTCTAAACAAAGAAATATTTGAATTATCATTTTCAGGATACGACTCTTCAATATCATATTCTTGTTTATAAAATTTATCTATAAAAATCATTTTTGTAGAATCATTCAACTCTAAAAAACGTTCTTATAATTCATAAGAGTTTGTTTCTTTCAAAAACGAAATAAATTTATCAATCTTTATTTTATCAATTGAAAAACTAGATTCCGAAGTAAAAACTCGATTGTTAAAGACGGACGGTAATATAAAATTAGCAAACGATAAAGTAACTAGACTACTAATAACACATTTTTTAACTTTTTATTCATAACAATTTATCCCTTTATAAAATTAAATAGTTAAAAATATTATAATAAAACCTAAATGCACATTGGTATCATCTTATTTCCTAAAATCACTGATATAATTTGATGAAAGCGTACCATAAAACAAATGTAAAAAACAGTCTTATATTACATATTTTTCTATGTTATAATAGTGTTTATGTGATTGAATCTATAACTAAAAAAATAAAACTCGCAAATAATAATGTGTTATCTTTTATAATATATAAAACGCAAAATAAATCGCCTGTAATCATTTTTTATATCATCTAATGTAAAGCGAACTACTTTAAAACCTCTTAAACATGCCTTTTTTACGTTTTAG
Source organism: Granulicatella sp. WM01 (assembly GCF_004570605.1). GTDB lineage: Bacteria > Bacillota > Bacilli > Lactobacillales > Aerococcaceae > WM01. The sequence goes on from NZ_SPPB01000009.1 coordinate 32,815, forward strand.
ACATACTCTAACCAAAAAAAGAGTAACTAGTATATACTAATTACTCTTTTCTTGTAACACTTTTTTAAAGGTGTTAACAAACATTATCCTTGATATAAAGACGTTTTTCTGACACAGTTTTCCTAGAATTGTGCCCCTACTTATCTTGGTTTATTCTATGCCATTCGTTAATCACGTAAGCTAATTTTCCGAATTGATATTCTGTTAACCCTTGCGTATACAAAGCAATTAAGTATGGATTTCTTTCGTGAACAATTGCTACATCATTTATTGCATCATCATATAATCCATATTTATGCCATATATCAACTCTTTGCAAATACATTTCGTAATACCGGTTAGGTGTTGCCTCTTTTAAATAGCCAATCAGATATGGATATTTGTCTTGATTAGCCCACACATACTCTAAAACTTGTTTGAAATAATAAGCTGTTGTCCGATTGGTATCAACATCAATTGTCTTAATTGAAGCATGCTCATTTTTTCCATAAACACCAAATTTTTGTTGATACAAATTATAAAATCCACCAAAGTATTCAACTAGCATCTCTGCAGTATGATTGCTTGATTCAACTATGGTTTGCTCTAATAGCTCTTTTAGAGGGGTACCTAGTACAATCGTATTTAAAGTATATCCTCGTGTTTTCATTTCATCTTCAACAAACATACTTAACGGTAATTTATATGTACTCCCAGCTATCATACTTTGGTTTTCATTCATTTGGACCACTTTTTTCGTAGCCGTATTAACATAAGAGAAGGCAACCTGATTGGTTGTTAATTTCTCATCAGTTAAATACTGTTTGACAATCGTTGTTAAATCTTGATTGGCGTAATCATATCTGATAGATAATCGCCCCATATCATTAGAATCATCATAAACATATAACTTTTGGGAAACTGTTTGTCCATAAAGAGTTGCACTAACTGTTTGCTCGCCAAGTTTCAGTTGATCTGATGGGATAGAATATGTCACATCTTTAGCATAGCGTTCATCTACTCCAAAAACCGATTGATAATTTCCTGAAATCACAAAGTCTTGCACACGATCACTCACTTTAATAAGCTGATTAATATCTGGTGCAATAAAATTAATATTGACTTTGTAAGACGTTCCTTGATACGTCAAATTAATCTTTTTTTCCATTGCCTCTGACACTTGGAATTGTGTCATGTCCATAGACACTGTACTATCATCTGAAACATTACCCAAATACACTTTAGCTTGCAATGGAACAGTATCCCCAATAACATAATCAATCTTTTCTGCCTTTGCAAACGGACGCTTCATCAAACTAAATATAAGTAGAAATCCTCCACTTATTAGTAGCAAAAATACTATTTGCTGCGCTCTTTTTTTAGATCTCACTACATTTCTCCAATTCATTAACTAATTTTTCTAATGCATAAGTTGCTTCAATAATATCTTCATCTTTAATATTTGGTACAGCCAAACGGAATGTTTCTTTATGACTTGCAGCAAATTGTGCCATTTTTTTCACAGCACTTTCCATAGGTTCTTCAATATTCAACTGTTTCCACGCATAAATGAATTTATTTTGTGCAAAAAAAGGAATCAAACGTTTAACTTCATGCCACTCTTTCATAGCACATAATTGAATAAGTAATCCATAAGACACTTTAACTCCATGTTGAATACGGTGTGTTTCTTCAAATAAAGATAGTGCATTATGTACAGCATGTGCTCCAGATATTCGCCCATATTCACAAGCAAATCCACCGACAGCACCAGAAATATTAAATATAGTATCAACAATGCGTTTAAAATCTTCACTTGCATTAAAATCATCAAAATCTTTTAACGCTTTAGGCGTATCACGTAATAAAATGCGTTGTGTCACCTTAGCAGCTGCTAGACCTAATTCAACATTTGCCTCTAGGTATCCTTGTACGTGTCTTGTAATACTTTCTGCTTCATACCATTTCACTAAGGTGTCACAAATCCCACCTATAAAGTACTCTTTTGGAGAATGTACCAACAACTCTAAATCAACTAGACAACAAAATGGCATGCGTTTAATATAATCTATCTGCTTAAACACCTTATTAGGATAATAAACCGCAACAACTGCAGAAGTAGGTGCACATGTCCCTAATACTGTAGGCACCATAATAAGTTCGCAATCCAATCTTTCAGCAACCAATTTAGCAGTATCACACACTTTTCCGCCACCAATAGCAATAATCACATCCGCATCTTTACTCAAATTAGACAGCCTATCTGCATCTTCATGGCTTGACGTATGATCATAACGTAATACTGGAATATGGCTAAAATCGTCTGGACAATACTCTAAAAATGCATGGTAGGATTTTTCTCCTGTAATCATATAAGGTTTTTGAAATCCCAAAAGTTTGTCTTTCAAATAGCGTAATGCTCCTACTTGACTAATATACTGCCCCGGGGTACTACGGGTTACTTGTTCAAATTTCATCTCATTTTCCTCGTCCATTTATTTTAAAAACATTTAACACATCTTAAATATATTTACGCTTTATTATATCACGTATGTATATATTTTTAAAACCTATCATTAAACAAAAAGGACAAGAAAAAGCCCGTTCTTTTTGTACTTCACATGATTGTGTTACCAGACTTTTCCCAATCCCTAATCCTCACCTTGACTTAGCAAAGACTCACATAATAAACATACTTCATCACGTTGTATCCCATAAAAATTGTGACAAATATGCACACCTGAATCATAAAGATGCTCCAAATTTGACAATCCATACTTTTGAGCATGTTTAGTATCTAATTCTTTATCTACCAATTCCAAGGCATCTAATTTTTCTCTTAAATGCGCATTTTCAATTTTTAAACTACTATTTTCATCGATCAATTTATGAATTGTATCTTTCATATTTTGAATAGTCACTCCAATAAGAGCACTACTCTTTTCAACGACTTCCAGTTGCTCGTATAATTCTTGACTATCCATTCTCTACCCTCGCACAATCTCCAAGCACAAACGTTCAAAACACACCTGTGCGGAAACAAAATTATTTACATTTTCTTTTGCTTGTAATAAATATTCTAGTCCTTTTTCTGGATCAAATATTATTTTTTTATAATTAGGCATTAGTTTTTTCAAATGCACATGCTCCTCTTGATGCTCTTTAAGCATAAGAGCATCTCTGAAATAAATACTTAGTATATCTAAACCATACAAAGCATATTCTTTTTGAGATAACCACTCCATTAGTTTTGTTTGTACAAAAATAAATGCATATATATCTTTTGCAAACAATAATTCGCACCATTGCCATAACGCTTGATGATAGTGTTGAAACGTTTCTGAAGTTCCCAATTCAATAATCTTATGAACATCTTGACTTAATTCCACTAAAATGGCACGTAAAGTATCTAAAGTGACCTTGTCTTTAACCATTTCATTTAACATCTCCTTAGATAAAGGAGTTAGACTAAGGAGTTGCGTTCGCGATAAGATCGTCGGCAATACATTATCCTTGTTATCAGTCAATAAAAGAAAATACACATTTGACTGTGGTTCTTCTAAACTTTTTAACAAACTATTAGCTGCACTAACACTCATTTTGTCAACATGTTTTAAAATATACACTTTTTTTTGATGTTCTAAACTGCTGTAATGTGTGCTATCTTTTAACTCTCTAATTTGCTCTACTTTCAAAGTTGCCCCATCTGGTTCAATCCATTCAACATCTATAAACTCTCTTGCTAAAATACGTTGACAGTTTTGGCATGTATAGCATGCTCCGTGCTCTGTTGGTGTTTGACAAAACAACGTTTGCGCTAACCAATCTGCTAATTCATCTGCACCCATACCTTCTAAACCTGAAAACAAATAAGCATGCACTAAAGCATTACGTTGCCAAGCACGTAATAAATACTCTTGAATACTCGGCTGTTTTTTGAACACCAACGCTGCTTTATCATCTTTCATGATACTAACCTTAAAATTGAGCAAACTGCTCTACTGGTAAGACAAATACAGTTGCTCCCCCTACAGTAACTTGTAACGGATATGACATCAATCCATCTAAACCTACACCTAACATAGATTGTTGCATCATTGTTTCTTCACGTTGAGAACAATTTTCACGAATCACATCTAATACATCTTGAACACGTTCATCTTCTACGCCAATTAGAAAAGTCGTACTTCCTGAACGTAATAAACCTCCTGTTGATGCCAACTTTGTTGAACGTAAATTCGCTTCAACTAATGCACGGCTTAACTCTGAACTATCTTTATCTTGTACAATTGCCATAACAATTTTCATTTGTGTAACCTCCTAATATCTAAATAATTGTGAATATTTTTCTTTTAAAATACGCACGCATTGCTCAACTAAGTCCTCTACAGATTCTCTACCGTCTAATAATACAATACGTTGCCTATTGTGTTCAACTAGGTGTAAATAGCCTTGCCGAACCGCTTTATGAAACTCCACATTTTCCATATCTAAACGATTAATCTCATTCCCACGTTGTGCATAAATTCGCTCTAAGCCAATTTCAGGTTCAATATCCAAATAAATCGTTAAATCTGGATAATAATGATCTATTGCAAACTCATTAATGTCTTGTATCTGTTTTGCACCAATCCCTCGTGCATAACCTTGATACGCGATCGAACTATCTACAAAACGATCACACAACACCATTTTCCCTTGATTTAAAGCCGGAATAATTTTATCTACCAAATGTTGTCGTCTTGAAGCTGCATACAACAACGCCTCTGTCCTAGCATCCATTTGTATATGATTAGGATCTAAAATTAATGCACGAATTTTTTCAGCAATAGCATTTCCACCAGGCTCACGAGTAGATAAAAGCTCTACTTTTAACACTTCTGACAAGACTGGAATAAGTTGATTAATCAAAGTCGTTTTCCCTGCTCCATCTGGTCCCTCGATTGTTATAAACACTCCTGCCATGTATCTACTCCTTCATTCAAACTCTTCATCCTATTTTATCATAAAACACGAAAACTTGCTCTATATTTGATACATATTCTTAAATATCCTTTTTTGTTTTTCTTTGATACCTGCTCAATTATGGTATAATAGACACATAGGAATGAATAATCCCCTATGTAATGAGGAGAATATAATGACAACTATTTTTGATTACTTAAATTGGCGTGGAGATTTAACTTTTAAACAAGCTCCCTTTAATGAAATTGACAGTTTAATCTTAACACGATTTTGTTATTTACCACTAGACAACATTGTCACAAATACTCCACAAACTTTACACTGTATCGGAAAACACTTTTTCAATCTCAATCGACAAAATCATCCTGATGTCGTCATGCCAGAAGATATTACACTTTTACGTCTAATGATGCAAACAAGACGTTTCAAATCTCTCTTGCTACAGCACTATATTAATACGATTGACTATGACCATGAAGAACAATTTTCTGCTTTACTTATCCAGTTAAATAAAACAACGTCTTACGTTGCTTTTCGTGGAACAGACCTGACACTTGTCGGTTGGAAAGAAGACTTAAACTTGGCTTTTAAATCAAGCATTCCCTCTTACCATTCGGCAGTAGCTTATCTAAATGCATTAGAGGATGTTTTACACCATCATGTTATTTTAGGAGGACATTCAAAAGGTGGTCACTTAGCCTTATATGCCGGATTATTTACACAAATGGCTATCCGTTCAAAACTCATTGCAATTCATAACTTTGACGGTCCTGGATTCCCAGATGACATTTTACAATTACCACAATATCAAACATTAAAACCTATCATGCGCACTTATGCAGCGATTGTTGGCTATATTTTTAAACATAATCATACATTCATCACAATTGATAGCTCTGCAAAAGATTTTTCAAAGCATGATACATACACATGGAATGTTACACATCATGTCATTACGCGCTCTGCTCATATCCCTAAATCAGCAATTGCCCTGACCCACGTATTAGACTATCTGTTTTCTCGATTGAGTACACAACAAATTCAACATCTTATTGATTCTGTCTATCAAATGGCGCTATCTTCACATATTTCTACCATTACAGAACTCCAAAAGCTAGACTTCAAACGGATAAGTGCATTGATTAAATCTTACAATCAACTAACTAAGGAAGATACTGCTCTCATACATAAATGCATCATTGAGTTTGTTAAAGCTATTAACTACCATAGAAAAAATCAGTAATTCTCTAACTCTACAAGTAAAAGAAAATTGTATCATTTCTTTATTTAAGAAAAAGTATCATCAAAATGTTACGTAATATAAAAAATTAGAACACAACATTAAGCTACAAATAACAAAAACTACAAGGAAACAACGTTTATGAACGTTACTCCCTTGTAGTTTTAAACATATCACTTCAAACAATGTTTAATTTGCTCCACCCCCGTTTGCTTCACCCCCAAAAAAGTCCTACTTTCTATCACATAACACACCTTCAACATATCAAAAAAATATGTTTGTCGCTTATATAAAGCTCTCCTATCAAAAAATAGTTTTACACTAAAAGATGACAATTCTTATAAATGACTTGATATTTATAAAGTATCGGCATAAAATGAATGTGACTTACTTTTATACGTGAGCTTACCTTATAGGGCTTGTATATATTAGGCATATAGAATGCGTATAGACACTATTGCTTGCACTTGTTAGTGCATAGGCACACAATATCAACAAGGAGAATATTATGTCAATTTTAGAGAGAACAATAAAAATCGTATTGGCTACTTGCTTGTCTATTTATCTTGCAACACTCATTCAACTACCCTTTGCAACGTCTGCCGGCATTATTGCTATTTTGAGCATTTTAGATACAAGACGATCTTCTTTTATTATGGCAATGCAGCGGATTAGTTCAGCTTTGCTAGCTTTATTGATTGGTAGTCTATGTTTCTCCCTATTCCATTTTTCTGTATGGAGTTTTGGTATTTATTTAGTATGCTATGTTCCTATTGCCTATTTTTTCAATTTACACCATAGCATTGCACCAAGTTCTGTATTAGTTGCCCATTTATTCATTCAACAGAGCATAAATTGGCTTATTCTATCACAAGAAATTCTTCTTTTAGTCATCGGAACAAGTCTTGCATTACTATTCAACAGTTATATGCGTTCAAATAACCATAAAATAACTGCTTACCAGCAACGTGTTGAACACCTATTGCAACATACCTTATTGCAAGTGAATGATGCCCTACAACACAATACAGCAATTCAGATTGGACAATCTTTACAGACATTACGACAAACACTTAAGGAAGCTAAGCAGATTGTTTATCAAGAGCGAGATAACCAGTTATTCAGCCGTACGAATTATTTTGTTCACTATTTTGACATGCGTGAAAATCAAGTTAAATTATTAGAACAAATGGTTCGTCATCTGCACCTTTGCCAACTTGAGTTAACAGAAAACAAAATCTTGGCAGGTATTTTTTATTTAAGTGCCAATCAATTAAGTCAAACAAATTCAGCCATACCTTTACTCCAAAACATTACAGAATTACTGTCTTATTTTAGACAACGCCCTCTACCACAAACACGAGAGGAATTTGAAGGACGAGCGATACTTTTTCAATTACTCAACGATTTCACACATTTTATTCAACTAAAAGTTGATTTTTATACAGAATACCAAGAACAGATTGAACTTAATCACTAATAGCATAAACTTTTTTATATACCATTTAAGCTGAATGAAAGGGACTGGGAAAAATTCTCAATTTTAGACACATACTTCAGACAATACTTAGCCTTTTCCTAATCCCTGTAACATTCATACAACAATCTTCCAATAGATTACCTATTATTGACTAACAAATTCTTATTCTTTTTCTATCGGGCAACATGTACATTGCCCTTTTGGACAACAACACACTATTTGTTCTGGAGCATGCTCTATATGCCCATGCAGTTTATCCATTAAGCAATATATATCTTTTTTACTCATCGGTATATCATCAAGTAAACGATAAATCAATTGAGCCTTTTTTTTATGGCATAGCAATTGAATATCGTGTTGTACTTTTTGATATACCATGTTTTCTTTATTCACCGTTGCAAAATATAGATATGTTTTTCCTTGTTTTTCAGTCGTTAAATAGCCTTTCTTTACAAGACGTGCTAATAGCGTTTTAACAGTTGACAAACTCCATTGTAATTCTTCTTCCAAAGTACGATAAATATTTATAGCTTCTATGCTTCTGTTCGCCCACACGATCGCCATAATACGCCATTCTGCTGATGTAATCATTTCATTGCTCTCCTTTATTATTCCCTTTATCTAATTTTAATGCCACATATCTCAAGCGTAGCGCATTCAATACTACTGAAATTGAACTGAAACTCATTGCTAAACCTGCCAACATTGGATTTAACAATATTGGATAGAACAGTCCCATAGCAATAGGAATGCCCAAAACATTATAAATAAACGCAAAAAATAGATTTTCTTTTATCGTTTTTAATGTACGTTGACTTAATTCAATAGCTTTTACAACGTCATTTAAATCACTATGCATTAAAACAATATCAGCCGATTCAATCGCTACATCTGTCCCTTGACCAATTGCAATGCCAACTTGTGCTTGAACTAAAGCAGGTGCATCATTTATCCCATCTCCTACCATAGCCACTTGCCTACCTTGTGCTTGAATATTTTGAATAATTTCAGCTTTTTCTTGAGGTAAAACTTGAGCATATACCTTTTCAATTCCCACTTTATTAGCAATCGCTTGAGCATTTATATGATTATCTCCACTAACCATAATCACTTCAATACCTTTTTCTTGCAAACGTTGGATAGCTTGATAACTCGTCTGCTTAATAGCATCAGATATTGCAAGTACACCTTGTACAACATTGTCCACAACAACAAATAACGCCGTTTTTTGTTCTTCTGCAAATCGCTGGCTCTCTTGAGTATACGCTACATCAACGCCATAGTTTGCTAACAACTTAGCATTTCCAATATATACTTTTTTACCCCTTACTTCTCCATATACCCCTAATCCCTCTAGAAAGGTATACTGTTCAACATTTAGCAATTCTATATTTTCTTGACGTGCTTTATGCACAACAGCTTTGGCTAATGGATGAGTGGATAAGTTTTCAACGCTACCTGCTAATTGTAATAAGTCTTCTTGGGATAAAGAGGTAATAATATCACTCACAACTGGTCTGCCTTGCGTAATCGTTCCTGTTTTATCTAAAATAACTGTTTGAATATGACTTGCCAGTTCTAATGCTTCGCCATTTTTTATCAGGATACCATGCTCTGCGCCTTTTCCTGTAGACACCATAATTGCAGTTGGTGTAGCCAGACCTAAAGCACATGGACAAGCAATAACAAGAACAGCAATAAACGTGTTCCATGCCATATATATACTCCCCATAATTACCCAGCCTATCAATGTTAAACACGCTAATATGAGAACAATAGGCACAAAATAACGAGATAGTGTATCTGCTAATTTTGCAATCGGTGCTTTACTCCCCTGTGCCTCCTCAACAAAACGTCTAATTTGCGATAATGTCGTATCTTCTCCTATTCGATTGACACGATAGTACAAAACACCATTACTATTTAAACTTGCTCCAATAACATAATCACCGACTGTTTTCGATACAGGCATGCTTTCCCCAGTAATCATGGATTCATCAACTTGAGCATTCCCTTTTTCAACAACACCATCAATAGCAATTTGTTCCCCCGCCTTAGATACTAATAAATCTCCAACACGAACAAATTCTATTGGCACTTGTCTTTCACCAGATTGCTCTACTATTGTTGCATAATTAGGAGCTAAATTAATCAATGATTGAATTGAGCGTGTTGTTTGTTTTTTCGCCTTATATTCAAAATATTTCCCTACCGTAATTAATGTTAAAATGACTGCTCCCGATTCAAAATAAATATCCATAGTTTGCCCAAATGCTATATATATTATCGCAATTATCCCTTGAATAAAGGCTGCCAAAGTTCCTAGAGCAACTAATGAATCCATGTTTGGTTGCCTTTGCCATAAATACTTAAACCCTCTTGTATAATAAGAGCGATTAACCCAAACTATCGGAATAGATAAGATAAGTTGTGCTCCAGCCATAGTTAAAGCATGATGCAAAAAAGACCGAAATGGTAAACTCAACATGTGTCCCATGGATAAGTACAATAAAGGAATAACACAAGCTATCGAAAATATTACACGTTTTTTCATCTCATCATCTACATGATTTCGTGTGCTTCCTATTGTCTTTACTGTATAGCCTAATTCCTCAATATATGTAACCAGTTGCTGCTTACTTACTTTCTCATCATGTTTAATATATGCTTTTCCTATAGCAAAATTAACTTGAACATCATCAACACCGTCTATCTCACGTATACTGCGTTCAATACGACTCGCACAATTGGCACAACTCATGCCCTCAATGCTTAACACATCTTGAGATAATGGTTCATGAATTTGATACCCTAATGCTTCAATTTCTTGATAAACATTTGATAAAACCTGATCTTTTTCATACGTAACATCTAATGTTTCCTGTGCAAAATTCACACTAGCAAATTGTACTCCTGATAGTTGCTGAATTGCTTTTTCAATACGATTTGCACAACTGGCACAACTCATGCCATGAATGCTTATTATTTTCCTCATAAGTCACCTCTATAATCACTATTTGCCTATAGTCTACAATTGTAGATGTTAATTGTCAACCTTTTTGTCTAACCTATATGCTCTTCAAAGAATGGTTCTATGTCAAATAGAGTTGATGAGGCTGTTATGCACTTAAGTGTATAACAGTCTTTTCATAACTAGAAAACAATTTTAGCATTAACAAAATACGTGCTCTAAAATAAGTAAATGACCGATAGCCAAAAGCATTCCGTTTTAATACTTTAATCTTATTATTTAATCCCTCAATAGATCCATTTGATAATTGTGGGGCATTGAATGTATTGTGAATATAAGGCAATAATCGTTTAAATGTGCCTATCTGACGGCGTAATCCAAGCGCAATAGACTGATTTCTTGCTGACAATAATAGCTCATCAAACTGCAATTTATCCCCTTGTCTAATCGCTTCAAGTAAATCATGCATCAACTCGTAACTATTTTTCAACACCTCATCATGCGACAATAAATAAGTCACAACATTTTGTGTGTTTGTTAGTGTTTTAAATAGGGGCATTTTAGTATATATTTGTGCATTTAACTTATCTGGTGATAGTAAAAATAACTTCCAATATCTTTTGAATTGATTATATAATGGGCGATTATGAACTTTATACCGATTCATAACACTAACACGATACCGGTTTAATTCACGAGTTAAAGCTTGAACCAAATGAAATTTATCTATATGTATAGCCGCATTTGGGAAATATGTCTTTATAAAAGCTATATATGGGAAAGACATGTCAATGGTAATCGTTTTAACC